>CAZTYG010000109.1:6368-6904 GCA_964617445.1 uncultured Blastochloridaceae bacterium | reverse complement strand
AGGGACCGATCACAAAACGCAGAGCCCCGTCCTATTCCGCCCTCCCCCAGCGCGAGACGTTCCCGCCCGACTCCGCCAACCACTCCCGCAGCCGCTGCGCCTCGCCCTCGTTGTTGCAGCAAAAAACCACCTCCCAGCCATCGTCCAACCAGTCCGCCACCTGCCGCACCACCAACTTGCGACGGTTCTCCCGCAACACTTCGTCGGACGGCGCCGAACCCAAAAAATCATGCTCCCGAAAAGGCCACCGCCTCCCAGACTCCGGCTCCAATTCCTCCCCCCCGCACCCCACCCGCCATTCCACCGGCGTCTTCAGAAAATGTGCTGTCAGCGGTGCATCACCTTCCCCTCCCCCGCCCAGCAATAACGACGCCTCTTCCCTGGCGCCCACCGACTGCTGCCCCGCCGCATCAAACACCCGGATGCCATCCACCTCGTCGCCGAACCACTCCATTCGCACCGGTGCGTCGCCGTCGCGCGAAAATACATCCAGAATCCCGCCTCGCCGGGCGAACTGCCCCCGCTCCGCCACCAAC
>CAZTYG010000109.1:0-6358 GCA_964617445.1 uncultured Blastochloridaceae bacterium | reverse complement strand
TCCTCCACATAACCCGCCTCCACCAACTCGGTTACCAGCGACTCCGGTGTCATTCGATCCCCCACCGCCACCCGTCTGACCGACGACCTCACCACGTCCGGAGCGGGAAAGCCGGCCGACCGCAGCGACTCCGGTGCCAGTGCCACCGGCGATTCTTCCCTACCCAGTGCCGCCAACAACCCCGGGACTTCCGCCCCCCAATCCGTCACCACCGGCTCCTCCCCGCCCGACGGCGGTGCCTCCGGAAATACCAGCGGGCGCACTCCCCACGCATCCAGATCGGCTGCCAGCAGGTCAGCCGTCCGCATCGACCCGCACCAAATCATCCGGGGGAAAGCCAAGCGCCTCTGGGTCAACGCCATCAAAAATCCCGTCGCCGGGTCCGCGTCAGTCCCGGGGCATAGGCCTGCCTTCTCCACATCCGCCCCCAGCGACTCAAAACGGGGGCGAAGGAGCAACGACTCCAATAACTGCGGCAACGAATCTTCCGCCTTCAAAACAAGGATTCAAACCATACGCCCCGCCCCCGCGCACCGCAAGTGCCTCCGACTGGGAATGTGGAGGGCAATCCATGAACCCGCCCACAGCCCCGCCTGTAGGCAGATCGCACCGGTCGGCATAAACAGGTGAACCCACCTTGGTTCACACAAGAGTCAACTTCCGCGGACAAAAACCAAACCGCCGTCCACCCGCATAATCGTGAGGCAGGCAGGGTCAGAAACAAGCCTACTGGACCGGCGCTTCACCCATGCCCATCATCCCCGGTTCGTTCTCAGGCCTCTCAATGTGGATTTCGACGTCCGCCTCTTCGCGCAGCTCGCTCATCATGGCTTCACCGGCGCGTCCCTTGTCTTCATCGGTCAGGTGCTCGCTGATACGCTTGGACACCTCATCGTAGGGAACGGTGCGGGACGACTGTTTGTCGATAACCTGCAGGAAGTGGTAGCCGAAGGGGCTCTTAAAAACGTTGCTGGTCTTGCCGGGGTCGGTGGTGAATGCCACTTCTTCGAATTCGGGAACCATGTCCCCGCGTCCGAACGGGGGAAGCATGCCGCCCTGGGAACCCGAACCGGGGTCCTCCGAGACCTCCCCGGCGACTTTCTCGAAGTCCTCACCGCCAACGACGCGCTTGCGGGCGTCGTCGATCATTTTCTTTTTCTCTTTTTGTATCTCCAGCGAGGCATCGGGTTCCAGACGGATCAGAATGTGGCGGGCGCGGATGCGCTCGTCCTGCTGCCAATGCTGGGGATTTTCGTCATAAAACTTGCGGACGTCTTCCTCTCCAACACTGAAGCCATCCGGGTTGCGCGCGATCAGCAACTCTTCGAGGCTGATTTGAAAGGTAATCTCGCGCCGCAGGGTTTCTTCGTCCATTCCGCGCGAGGTAAGCTGTTCTTGGAAAGTCGCAGCGTCGGGAAATTGCCCTGAGATTTCTGTGATCGTTTCATCGACACGGGATTTCACCTTTTCGGCGACTTCCGGGGTGATGGATTTTTCGACAACCTTGCGGTTGACCAGTTCGTCCAGAATCTGCCATTGCACTACCTTCAGTTGGGTTTCCGGCAGCTCGGAGAGGTTCATGCCAAGCTGCGAAACCAATTTCTCGATCTCGGAGTCCAGATCGGCGCGGGTGATGGGGGTACCTTTGACTTCAGCGACCACAAAACGGGGATCGGCGGGGTCTTTGGTGGAGCAGGAGACAAGGAAGGGCAGGGCGGCCAGCGCCGCGATGAGGATTCGGTTCATCGGGATAACATGCCGGAGACGCCGGGATTGGCAATAAAGGAGTTTCGGAACGCTTCACTGCTTTCTGGACAAAAGCACGCAGCTTCCCATGCTGCCCCCATGGCCGAAGAGAAAAAAATACGCTGGGGATTGTTGAACACCGGACGCATTGCCAAGGCCTTCGCCGAGGGCGTCCACCATTCCGAACTGGGCGTGCTCGCCGCCGTCGGCAGCCGTTCCGCAGACTCCGCCCGCGCCTTCGCCGGAGATTTTGCCATCCCCCGTGCCCACGCCAGCTACGAGGCATTGTTGGCCGATTCCGAAATCGACGCCGTATATATTTCCACCCCCCACCCCCACCACGCCGCGTGGGTCGTGGCCGCTGCGGAAGCGGGCAAACACGTGTTGTGTGAAAAGCCACTGGCGATGAACCACGCCGAGGCCATGGTCGCCGCGGAAGCTGCGCGCGCCAACGGTGTAATATTGATGGAGGCGTTCATGTTCCGTTGCAGCCCCCTGTGCGCAAAACTCGCCGACGTGGTCCGGTCCGGTGTTCTCGGCGAAGTTCGCTTGATCGAGGCCGTCTTCAGCTTTCACACCGCATTCAACCCCGAAGGCCGGCTGTTCCACAACGCCCTGGGCGGCGGCGGCATCCTCGATGTCGGCTGTTACACCATGACTGCGGCCCGACTGCTGGCCGGCGCGGCTGCGGGGCTTTCCATTTCCGCTGAGCCCCTGAAGGTCCGCGCAACAGGAACGCTTTTGGAGACCGGCGTGGACGGCTGGGCGGCGGCCTCGTTGAAATTCCCCGGCGGCATCCTCGCCCAAATCTCCTGCGGCGTCCAACTCACGCAACCGTGCCGCATCACCGTGATGGGCGATAAAGCCATGCTCCACGCCGCCGACCCCTGGATTCCCTCCAAACAGGGCGGAGGCAAACTATTCACGATCAAGAAGTCCGGACAAGAACCGGAAACCGTAGAGGTGGACAGCCCCGGCTGGCTGTATGGCATCGAAGCCGACACGTTTGCGCGGGCGGTCCTCGATGGCGCGCCGGAGGTGCCCGTGCTGCCCGTTGCCGACAGCCTCGGCAACATGCGGGCCTTGGACCAATGGCGCGGTGCCATCGGCCTGGTTTACGATTCCGAGAAACCCTCCAATCGATTCCCCGCAATCAAAGGCCGTCTCCCGCGCCCGGACCGGTCCGCCATGAAATACGGAAACATCGACGGCATCGACAAGGACCTCTCCCGCCTCGTATTGGGCTGCGATAACCAACTCACCATGCCCCATGCCGCCGCCATGTTCGACGATTTCTACGAACGCGGCGGCAATTTCTTCGACACCGCCTACATCTACAGCGGTGGGCTGCAAGAGCAGCTGCTGGGGCATTGGCTGCGCAGCCGCGGGGTCCGCGACGAGATCGGCGTGATCGTCAAAGGCGCCCACACCCCGTTTTGCACCCCCAAGGACTTGAAGGCCCAGTTCTCACAATCTCTGGAACGGCTCCAGACCAATCATGCCGACGTTTACCTCATGCATCGCGACAACCCGGATGTCCCCGTAGGCGAATTTGTCGATGTTCTTAACGACCTCCACAACGAGGGTCGGGTCCGCGTCTTCGGCGGCTCCAACTGGAGCATCCAGCGGACCGTGGAAGCCAACGAGTATGCCCGCAAGCACGGGCTCAGGGGCTTCTCGGTCCTCAGCAACAACTTTAGCTTGGCGCGCATGGTCGGTCCGGTCTGGTCCGGATGCATCACCGCCTCCGACGACGACTCCCGCCGGTGGCTGGCGGAAACCCAAACCACTCTACTGTGCTGGTCCAGCCAGGCCCGCGGATTCTTCACCGATCGCGCCGGACCGGACATAACCTCCGACCCCGAACTGGTCCGTTGCTGGTATTCCCCGGAGAACTTTCAGCGCCGGGAACGGGCCATCGAACTGGCCGTGAAAAAAGGCGTCCATCCCATCGCTGTTGCTCTCGCCTACGTCTTGCATCAGGACTTCCCGGTCTTCGCACTCATCGGCCCCCGCACCATCGACGAAACCCGCGGTTCCATCGAGGGCCTCGGTCTAGAACTCACACCCGAAGAAACCGCCTGGCTCGACCTCCGCGCCTGATCGACTATCTTCAGGCCGAGCCCACCACCCGCTCCACCAGTCCGTTCGCCGCAAGCAAACACTGCGGCACCGAAATACCCCCGCGAAAATTCCCGGCCACATACAATCCGGGATGTGCCGTCTCGAACCGCTCCATCTCGGTAATCGCCGCCGTATGCCCCGCTTCATATTGCGGAATTGCCGCGCTCCACTGTTTGACCGACCACCAAACCGGAGCGCCGCGTAAATTCAAAATCCCGCGCAATCCATCCACCGCCCGCTCCACCAATTCCCGCTCCCCACCCTCCGCCCGCTCCGGATGCAACCGTCCCCCCAGAAAACAAGTGAGCAGCACATGACCTTCCGGCGCCCGTCCCGGGAACAGGCTGGACGAAAACAACGCTCCCAAAACCGCCAGCCCCTCCCTCTCCGGGATGAGAATACCGAAGCCATCCAGCGCATGCCCCACATCCTCCCGCCGGAATCCAAGACCCACCACGGCCACCGGCGCGTGCGCAATGCTCCCGGCCGCATCCGTCAGCCCCCCGAAACCCGGCAATCTCCCCAGCGCGTGCGCCGGAACCGCCGCGATTACCGCGTCGGCCTCCACCTCCGCTACGGCACCGGCACGCCTCCAACTGATACGCCGTCGTCCATTGCCCGCATCCTCCACGGACACCACCTCCGCCTCGTAGAAAAGACCTTCCCCTAAACCCCGTGCCAGTGCGTCCGGAAGCTCCCCCATCCCCTCCGGCCAGCTCACCAGCCGCCGGGCGATGCGGTGCGGCGACTTTTCACGCTTGAGCATACCGCGCACCAGCGAACCATGCGCGCGCTCCATCTCCGCCAGTGCCGGAAACGCGCTCTCCAGCATCAATCGCTCCGGGTCTCCGGCATATATTCCCGAAACAAAAGGCTGCACCGTGAAATCCAGCACCTCCGGCCCCAACCGTCGCCGGACAAACTCCGCAACTGTTTGCCCCGCGCCGCCACGCCCGCGCCACGGCTCCCCCAACACCCGCACTTTGGCGCGGAACGAAAGCAAAGGAGTTGTCACTGCCTTCAGTGGCGACATCGGCACTGCCACCGCGCGGCCACCGCGCACCAGATAACGTTTCTTGCCCGCCGCACCCGGCGTAATCATCCGCTCCTCCAGGCCGGTGCCCCGCAGCATTCCAAGCACACGGGAATCGTTCAGCAAAAATGAATTGGCCCCCCACTCGAACCGGTATCCGGAATCCGCCACCGTCCGCAACGCCCCGCCCGCACGTCCGGACTTTTCCAGCACGGTGACCCCCCAGCCCCGCGAATGCAGCGCCCACGCCGCCGCAAGCCCGCTCAATCCCGCACCGATCACCACCGCGTGTTTCATGAATGCACCACCGCGTCCACCACCGCCGCCACCGTTTCGATCCGCGCCGTCGGCAGAATGCCGTGTCCCAGATTAAAAATATAGCCGGGGTCGCCGCGCATCGATTCCAACACCACCCGCGTCGCAGCCGCTGCATCCTCGGCGGGACCCGACATCATCTCCGGCGCCAGGTTTCCCTGCAACGCCGGATAAGCGCCCACCGCCGCGCGCACGGCGGCCAGATCGGTTTCATGATCGATCCCCAATACCGCCGCCCCCGTTGCGGCCAACAGCGGCGAACGCGAACCCATCCCCCGCGCATACACAATCACCGGGAATCCATCCGGCAGACGATGGCATAAATCCGTGATCCAACGCAGCGACCACTCCTTGTAGCATTCCTCGGGGCACAGCCCCGCCCACGAATCAAATATCTGCACCACATCGGTGCCCGCCGCGATCTGCGACTGTAAATAACCCGCCAGCACAACCACCAATTTCTCCATCAACCGCCGCCACTCCGGACGGTCTTCCCGTGCCCATGCGCAAATTTTCTGCCCCGCGCCGGGTGAACCGCCCTCCACCATGTAAACTGCCAGCGTCCATGGCGACCCGCAGAACCCCAGCAGCGCTTTGTCCTCCCCGAGCGCTCCCCGGATTCTTCGCTGCGCTTCCGCCACATAACCCAGCCGCTCCACCGTGCCCTCCGTCTGCAACCGGCCCACCGCCTGCGCCCCCTCCAACGCGAACTCCATTCGAATGCCCCCGCCCTCCGAAAACATGTAAGGCTGGCCCATCGCCTCCGGCACTACCAAGATATCGCTAAACGTGATGGCCGCGTCCAACGCGAAGCGCCGCAGCGGCTGCATGGTCACCTCCGCCGCAAGCTCCGGTATACGCACCATTTCCACAAACGAATGCTTCTCCTTCAACGCCCGGTATTCCGGCAGATAGCGCCCCGCCTGGCGCATGATCCAAACCGGCGGACGGCCTTGGTTGCGGCAGGCGCAGGCGGCCAGAAATCGCTCCCGCGGCGTCATGTCCCCACCCCCAACCAGTCCTGCGGACGCAGAAATTGCGCCAACTCCGCCTCCGCCGATCCCGGCTCCGGACGATAATCGTATTGCCATCGCACCAACGGCGGCATCGACATCAATATCGACTCCGTCCGCCCCCCCG
>CAZTYG010000108.1:6350-6913 GCA_964617445.1 uncultured Blastochloridaceae bacterium | reverse complement strand
TCGATTCAGCACCAAAACGGGCTGTGTAAGGACGGCTTCCATAAAATGGATGCGTTGCTTGTACCATAGGAGTGATTCCCAGTCAACGCGCGCAAGTGTCACGAATCGGCGACAGCCGTAAAATTCTCCTTCTCAGAGGCCGTCCGGGGAGCGCGATTTACTCCAACTGCTGCTCGGTGAGGGCGTTGAGGACTTTGAATTCCTCGAAGTGGAAAGAGGGATCGGAGCGGAATGCGAGGCGGCCGACGTGGCGGCGTTCGATCTCGACCAGCAGGTTTTCATCCTCGGTGCGGAGGCGGTCCAGGACGACGGGGTGGACGACAATGCGGTATTCGTGGACGCCGGTGTGTTTGGCCATGAGACGGTTGAGCTCGCGTTGGACCTCGACGCTCATGGTCTCCGGGCTTTTGACATGACCGCGGCCCTTGCATGTGGGGCATTCAATGTAGAGGGTGCGGCTGATGGATTCCTGGACACGCTGGCGGGTCATTTCCAACAGGCCGAGCTGGGAGATGGGCAGGACGTGCGTTTTGGCTTTGTCGCGCTTGAGGCACTCTTTGAAG
>CAZTYG010000108.1:0-6340 GCA_964617445.1 uncultured Blastochloridaceae bacterium | reverse complement strand
ATGAAATCGATGATGATGATGCCGCCGATGTTGCGCAGGCGCAGCTGGCGGGCGGCCTCCTCGGCGGCCTCCACGTTGGTGTTGACCAGGGTGTTTTCCTGGTCTTTGCCGCCCTTGTTGCGCCCGGTGTTGACATCGATGGCGACGAGCGCCTCGGTTTCGTCGATTACGAGATAGGCACCGGATTTGAGCCATACCTGGCGGCGAAAGGCGGTATCGATCTGTTTGTTGACGTTGTATTTCTCGAAGACGGGGACGGGCTCGGAATGCCAGACGACTTTACGCTCGGAGCGCTTGGAAATTTCGCGAATGATGCCCTTGATGCGCTCGGAGGTGTCGAGGTCGTCCACAACGATGCGGTCCACATCATCGGTGAGAAAGTCGCGAACGGTGCGTTCGACGAGGTCCGGCTCCTGGAGCAGGAGGGCGGGAGCCGGGTTTTTGTCGATGGATTGCTCGATATCACGCCAGCGTTTGACCAACAGGGCGACGTCGCGGACGAAGTAGCGGGCTTTCATGCCCTCGCCGGCGGTGCGCATGATGACACCCATGCCGTCGGGAACTTCGAGGTCGTTGAGTATCTTGCGCAGGCGCTGGCGTTCGGCGGGGTCCTCGATTTTACGGGAGATACCGAAAGTGTCGGTGAAGGGGGTGAGCACGAGGTAACGTCCGGCGAGACTGATGTTGGTGGTGATGCGGGCACCTTTGGTGCCGATGGGGCCTTTGGTGACCTGGACAATGATGTTGGCGCCGGGGGGGTAGAGTTTGGGAATGTCATCGGCGGTGATGCGTTTGGCCGGACGCTTGCGCCCGGAGCGCTCGATCTGCTCGACACCGGAGTCCAGCGCGGCGGGCATGGCATCCCAGTAGTGGAGGAAGGCGTTCTTATCGGCGCCAATATCCACGAAGAGGGCCTTGAGGGCGGGCTCGATGTTGTGAACACGGCCTTTGTAGATGTTGCCGGAGATGTTGCGGTCGCTGTCGCGCTCGATGGAGAACTCCTCGAGAACACCGCCCTCCAAGAGGGCGACACGGTCTTCGAGGGGTTCAACGTTGATGATGATTTCTTTGACGTCGCCTTTGCGGGTGATGCCGAGGAATTCCTTGATTTTGTGGAGGATCACGATTTTCTGCCTTTCTGGTGTGGGTTAATAGTTCTTCCGGTGGATCCAGACACTTTGGACCAGTCCCAGACCCGCGGTGCAGGCCAGAACAAAGGTGCCGCCGTAGCTGGTGAGCGGTAACGGAATGCCGGTGACGGGCACAACATTGATGGTCATGCCGACGTTGATGAAAAAATGGGCGAAGAACATGGCGCCAATGCCGGCGGCGATGAGGGATCCCTCCAGGTCGCGGGCCCGGGCACAGATGCGCAGGATGAGAAGGAGGATGAACGACTGGGCGGCGATCATCAGGACACCGCCGGCAAAGCCGAATTCCTCGGCGATAATGGGGAAGATGTAGTCGTTGTGGGAGGTGTTGCGGGGAAGAAAGCCGTAAATGTTCTGGTCGCCCTGCATGTAACCCTTGCCCTTGAGACCGCCGGAGCCGACAGCAATGAGCGACTGGCGGATGGCCCAGCCGGCACCGAGCGGGTCGATGTCGGGGTCGAAGAACGTGCGAATGCGGTTGAGCTGGTAGCCTTTTAGAAGGGTGATCTCAGCGACACGGGAGCGGTCGCCGTTGAGGCCGGCAGCGAGGATTTCTTCGGCTGTGGGGGCGGTGGCGGCCGAGGGGCCTTCGACCTCCTTGCCGTCTTTGAGCAGGATGGCGATCTCGACGGCGTCGCGGCTGGCGCGGGGCATGTCGCCAACGGTGCCGTTCCACTCGGCGCGGTGGACCATGAAGTAGGCGAAGGCATAGAGAAAAACAACGCCGACGACGGGAACGGATAGGTAGCGTTTGCGCACACCTGCGATGTAGAGCATGAAAAAAGTGATGGGGAAAAAGACAGCGGCGGTGCCAGAATCGGGCTGTGCTTGGATGAGGATCACAGGAATGACGGCGATAACGCAGGCGGCGAGCAGGAACCAGAATTTTTTTATGTGCTCACGCTGCCAGACCATGAACCAGGCAAAGGCGATGGCGAAGCCGATTTTGATCAGTTCGGCGGGCTGGACGCTGAAGCCGAAAATGCGCAGCCAGCTTTTGGAGCGATTGATTTCGACGCCGAATATCAACACGCCGATGAGGATGAGAACGGAGGCGATATAGATGAGCCATCCCTGGCGGACAAACCATTGATAGTTAATGAGGGCGAGGATGAAATAGACGCAGACCCCAATGATGAGCCAGAGCCGCTGCTGGGAGGCTGCGTTGACAAGGTCGGGATTGTCACTGCCATGGGTGGCGCTCTGGACGAAGTAGTAGCTGCCGACACCGAGGGCCACCATAACCACGAAGAGCACCCAGTCCATCCGGATGAGTTTATCGAGGACGTTGTATTCTATTTCGCGCATTAACGCCGCCTCCTCAAACGGTCGATCACCGTGTCGTCCGTGCCGTTGGACTCGGCCATCTCGTCGATAATCTCTACGGGTTCGGAGAAGTCCTGCGGCGGCAGGGGCTGTTGGGAAAGTTCGGTGGGCGTATCGGAGACCGAGCTGACGCCTGCGTAGTGGCCGATGGCGGGTGTGAGATAAACCAGTTCGGGTCCGATTCCATTCTCCATGTCGCGGATACGGCGGAAAATTTCGCGGACGATGGGGCCGGTGGTTCCGCCGCCGCTGGTGCCACCCTCGACCATGACGGTGATGGCGTAGCGGGGTTCCTCGAAGGGAGCATAGCCGTTAAACCATGCGCGATTGTCTTTGACGACGCTACCGAGGATGCGGGCGGTGAACTGGGCGGTGCCGGTTTTTCCGGCCACTTTGAAATTACTGTCCACATAGGCAGCGCGTCCGGTACCACCCTCGGTGACAGCCAACAGGCTGCGCTGAAGCGCCTGCATGTGTTCCGGTCGGGTTTTGAGCTCGGCGCGTTTGCGCACACCGAACTCGCGGACCAGCTCGGTGCGTCCGGCATTGGACCTGGTGATGGCACGGATCAAGCGGGGAGAATAGATGTCGCCGCCGTTGGCGACAGCGGATATCATTGTGGTCATCTGCAGCGGCGTGGCCTCGACAAAGCCCTGGCCGATGGAGGTGTTGAGGGTGTGGCCATCGCTCCAGCGTTCGCGCCATGTGCGCGGTATGGGGAAGGTGGGGTCACGCTCGCGGCGGGCGCGCCACGAGGCGAACTGGCTGGCTTCGCGCTCATTCATCCATTCCGGGCCGGGCATGACCCCGGGGCTTTCCCCGCTGAGCAGCGGCTTGCCTTCCTCATCGACAAGCAGGCGCGAACCGATACCGACCCGCTCACCCATCTCGGTGATGGAGGCAATGCCAGTGCGCAGGCCCAACTGGTAAAAAAAGGTGTTGGTGGACCACTGCATTGCGGTGTGCAGGTTGATCGATCCGCGGCCCCCGGCATACCAATCGCTCCACCAGCGGTTGGCGTGCCAGATGGCGGGAGGGGAATTGATATGGGTCTGCGGAGTGAAGTTGGCCTTGGGATTCTCGAAGGCGGCAAGCGCGACGATCGTTTTGAAAGTGGAGCCGGTGGCGTAGCCCTGAAGGGCGCGGTTGAGCATCGGGCGGGTGGTGTCGGTGGTGAGGTCCTGCCAGACGGAGGCCTGAATACTGGGGACGAAGACGTTGGGATCGTAGTTGGGAACCGAGACCATGGCGAGGACATCGCCGGTCCACGGGTCCATGATCACGCAGGCACCGCGCCCCACACCGCGCATGACCTGCTCGACGATGTGCTGGATGCGCACGTCGATCGTGAGATAGACCGAGCCGCCGACGGTGGGCTCGCGCACGGCTTCGACGCCGAGGATGTAACCGAGGTTGTTTTTGCGCAGGATTTTGCCTCCCGGCTCACCCTGCAGGTAGCTGTCCAACATGCGCTCGACCCCTTCCTTGCCGACAGATTCGGGGACAAACTCGGCCTGGGTAATCTCCTCGAAGCGCCCGATGTAACCAAGAATGTGGGGGGCCAGCGCGCCAAAGTTGTAGTGACGGATGGGGCGGGCGGTTTCCTGGACGCCGGGAATGTTCACACTGTGTTCGGAGAAGCGCGAGAGGGTCTCGAAATCCAGGCCGTGGGCCAGGCGGAAAGGGATGTTGGGCTGCTGATAGTAGTGGCGGAGAATTTCACGACGAGTGTAATCGATCGGCAGGCCGAGTGACTCGACCACGTCACCGGTGGTCTCATCCAAAATCAGCGCGGCATCGACGATCCGCCGCCCCTGCGTCCATGTGGTCTCTGGCATCTTGCCACGATTGCTACGGGCGTAGGTGCCGATAAGCTCGCGGAGGTTGACGTCGATGTCGAAGCTGGCACGGTTCTCGGCCAAGCCGATGCCATTGCGGTCAAGGATGCCGCCGCGCGCGGGTGAGAGCAGTTGGCGCACGGTGGTCTGGCTGCGCAACCGCTCGCGGTGCTCCTCCCCCTGCATCACCTGCACCTCGTATAGCGCCCGCAGCAATACCCCGGCGGCACAGAACACCCCCAAGGTCAGGATAAAAAGCCTGCCTCTGGAAACGGTGTTGGGCTGGGTCATCAACATGCGGTTATATCCTCCCCAAAACCGCCCGTGGACGGGCCGGATCGCGGTCTCTCAGGATAAATTCAAAAGCCGCCAGGAGCAATGGGCTGATCAGGGCGTTGAAGAAGGAAATTTTGATCAGGCTGAAGCTCAGCTCGAAGTTCCACGACCAGAATCCGTGATAGGTGAGAAAAAAAAGGCGGTCTCCAACCATGTAAAAGAGGGAAGCGACAAACACAATGGGCGGACGCAGGGCCCAGTGGGCCATGCCCAGCCACGAGCGCTGGCTGCGGACAAGGAAAACCGTCAGTCCCCACAACAACGGCCCCATTCCAACGTAGTGCAACAGCAACAAGTCGTGCAACAATCCTCCGACCATCACGAACATCATCAACGCAAAATCCGGCGCGCGCAGGGCGGCATAAACCAACAGCACCGGGGTCAGCCCCAGCAGCCACGAACGCTCCCCAAGAAGGTCCGGCAGCTGCGGCTGGAGCAGGACCAGCACGAGGTAGGCACCCACCAACACTGCGGCGTGACGCATGGCTATTTGACCCCCAGAATGATGAAGACCTCCTCGAGATTGTTCAAATCGACCAAGGGCTGGACGACCGCTTCCCGATAGAGGCCGAAGTTGCGGTCCGCGCTGAGCGGGGGAGCTTCCTGAACGATGCCAATGAGTAGATTGGCGGGAAAGGTGCCCCCCAGCCCGGTGGTGAACACGCGTTCCCCCACGGTGATTTCCGATTCCCGGGAGACAAAGTTCAACCGACAGAAGGGCCGTCCACTATTGATCGCGGTCCCGCCCTGCACGATGCCGCGTGAGCGGGAAACCTCGGTCACCGCCGAAATTTTACAGTTCTCATCGACCAATAAAATGATGCGGGTGGTATAGGCGCTGACCTCCCCGGTCTTGCCGACGACCCCGCGCGGACCGACCACCGGCTGGTCACGGTCCAGTTCCGGGTCGTCGCGCCAACCACGGTTGATGATGACGGTGTTCCACCAGCTGGAGGGATCGCGCTGAATGACCCGCGCGGCCAGCAGTCGGTAGTTGGACCCGTCTTGAAAGCCAAGCATCTCCTTGAGCCGGGCATTCTCTTCAGCCAGGGCCCGCAGCACGGTGCGCTCCGCGGATAACATGATGTTTTCGTCGTGCAGACGCCGCACTTCCGTCTGCAGTTCCTCCACGGTCTTAAACGAATCCTCCATCCCGCCGAACTTGCCCTTCACCCAATCAACCGAGCGCCAGACCGGGGAAAATAGATCCCCCGAAGCCTGCTTGACGCGGTCGTGGGCGCGATCGGAAAGAAAGTAACCCAAGACGGCGGCTAACACGATGGCCACACTGCAAATAAAAACAAGGGGACGTGACATGCGTCCTTGGGACCACGCGCCTCCGCTAGGTGCGGAGATCGGCCGAGGTCAGCTTGGTGAGAAATTCCAGTTCTTGAAGGACCTTGCCCGTGCCCTCGGCCACCGCACTGAGCGGGTCCTCGGCCACGTAAACCGGTAGCCCGGTCTCTTCCGCAATCAAACGATCCAGCCCGCGCAACAACGCCCCGCCACCGGCCAGAACAATGCCGCGTTCGACCAAATCCGCGGAAAGTTCCGGCGGGCAGCGCTCCAAGGTGATGCGCACCGATTCGACAATGGTGGAGATCGGGTCCAACAAAGCCTCGCGCACTTCTTGCGAGGTGATGGTCAGCGTCTTGGGCAGGCCCGCCACCAGATCGCGGCCCTTGACCT
>CAZTYG010000107.1:557-6915 GCA_964617445.1 uncultured Blastochloridaceae bacterium | reverse complement strand
AGCCGCTCCCACAAACGCCGCGGAATCCCCTCCACCGCCGGACGCGCCGCCGCGCTCCGGCGGGCATGCTCCGTCCGTGCCGCGCGCAACCCCTCCAACACCGCCACCGCCGGCATAGTCGACCATGCCACATCCAGATCGAACCGATAATCTACCGCGTGCAAATCTCGCGCCGCCCACGCCGAAAGCTTCAATACCGCCGGGCCGCTCAACCCCTCGTGCGTGATCAAAACCGGTCCCGTCCGCCGCCACGGCGAACCCGCCACCGCCACCATCCCCTCCGCCACACTCACCCCCGCCAAACCCTCCAACAATGGATCGCGCACACGGAACGTGAACAACGATGGCACCGGCGACGCCACCGTGTGACCCAGCGCGGCCGCGATTTCCGTCCCCGATCCGGGTTTGGCTCCACCCGTCGCCAGCAACAGCTTTCCACACTCCAGCACACACCCTCCCGTCAACTCCAGCCGCCAGCCAACGCCCTCTCCTCCCTCCCCTGACAGCACCTTCGCTCCGACCAATCCCGTCCCCGTCGCCACCCGAACCCCGGCCGCTCCTGCTGCTTGCTCCAGGCAATCCACCACCGTTTGCGACCGGTCCGTCACCGGGAACATCCTCCCGTCCCGCTCCATCTTCAACTCCACCCCGCGCGATCCGAACCACTCCACCGTGTCCGAAGGTCCCCAATGATGAAACGCCCCGATCAGCTCCCGTCCTCCACGTGGATAATTTTGCGCCAGCTCCCGCGGATCGAAGCAAGCGTGCGTCACATTGCAGCGCCCGCCTCCGCTGATCGACACCTTCGCCAACGTTCGTCCACCCTTCTCCAACAACACCACCGAAGCACCCGGTGCCGCCTCCGCGCACGTCACCGCCGCGAAAAAACCCGCCGCCCCGCCACCCGCCACCACCACATCACACCGCTCCGGTAACGAATCTTCCGCCATCCTTCGCAGCATGACCCCGTCCGCACCCTCCCGCCAGCCAAAACCAGACCGGGCTGTTTTATTGGGAGACCGTCCTCAGTCTCCGGGGCACACCACGGTTGGCGGGGACGGCAACCCTCCACGCTTGCGCGGGTTCCACACGGAAAACGGGAACCTTTCCACCCACAGGAGGATTGCAAAGCGGTGCAGAGCACCGCACTCCATATCGGATAGACGCTGCGTGAGCACTTTGATAGGCGCTACGCGCCGCTTTGGATCGGCACGGTCCCGGCTCGCGGCCCAAGTGCGGTTGACCGCACCAAGCCCCATATGGGTGGAAATACTACTTGCTCCAGGCCACAGGAACGATAGTGTGCACACTCAGAGTTTGTCCGAGTCTGGTGAATCGTCTGGTGATTTGTGTAAGTCGTACCGTGATGATTTGAAACCCAAAGGTTGGGAACAGTCAGAGGCAGAGTCAGCAAGAAAGTCAGAAATCACCATGAGTTCCAAATTGTACGTGGGAAACCTTCCCTACACAGCCACCGAGACCGATCTTCAAGATTTGTTCTCCCAACACGGTCAGGTCACCGATGTATTCATCGCCCTCGACCGCATGACCCAACGCCCCCGCGGCTTCGCCTTCGTCACTTACAGTGATGCGGAAAGCGCGCACAAGGCGATCGACGCCCTCAATGGCCACGAACTGGATGGCCGAGCCCTCCAAGTCAACGAAGCCCGTCCGCAAGAACCCCGTCGCGAAGGCGGCGGTGGTGGTGGCGGTTACGGTGGTGGCGGCGGCGGCGGCGGTGGCCGTGGCGGCTACGGACGTCGTTGACCTCCCGTCAACCCTGCCAAAAACCGCGGACGGCATCCCCGTCCGCGGTTTTTTTGTGTTTGTTTCCCATCCATAAGTAAGGTATGGTGGCCGGATGAGCCGGACACTGGGCTACATGACATGCGTCATGACGGGAATTTTGTTGTTGGGGGGCTGCACCACCACGGGGCCGCGTCCGAACACCGAACCGCAGCCACAGGCTCTCATACTGATCCTCTCCTCCGAACTGGCGGAAAAAATCGTCATCGATAAGCGGTGTAAACGCGACCCGGACACTACGATCTTGTTGGTCGAAATCACCGTGCGCAATCTGACCCGCGACCCGCTGGAGTTGGAGTGCCGCACCCTGTTCAAGGACGCCGAGGGCCTGACCGTGGAGACTTCACCATGGCGGTTGATCACGCTGCCGCCCAGCGCACGCGCCAACCATTCCATACCCACCATGCAGCCGCACACTATGCGAATGCTAACCCAAATCCGCCATGCGGAGTGACCAGGTTTTGGAGGGCCTCCGGCCCGGAGACCGGGTCGGCAACGCCACATTTTCATTTCCTCCCGCGTGAGGACCGGTCGATCCTTCCGAGGTCCTCACCGCAACTGAAACCGGACACGAACGGTTTCGGTGAATTCACGCCCCGTGGATTCGAAAAGCCAGCGCCGCTGGACCGTGTCGGCAGCGGCGCGGTCGCAATCGGCCCGTCCGGAACTTTGCAGCACAACGGCCTCGCGCACCCGGCCCTCACCGTCCACGTGGACACGCAGCAACACGGTGCCCTCGTGATTGGCGCGGCGGGCTGCGGCGGGATAGGGCGGATCGGGCGAACGGCGCAGGACCGGGCGGACGGCCTGCCGGCTCCCGGCAGTGGCGCGCTGGGGGGCTTCGGCGTCGCGCGGCGCGGGACTCGGCGCGGGAGGAACAGCGGGCATGGGCATGGGCGGCGGTGGCGGCGTGGTTTGCGAAAGCGGACGCGGTTCGCGCACCTCGGTGAAGACCGGCTCGGCCAACAAATCCGTGGTGGTAAGGATATCCTCCACCGGCGGCGGCTCCGCCACCGGCTCCGCCACCGGTTCGGACATGACAACCACCGCGAGTTCCACGCGTGTGCTGTCCTGCGCCTCCCCCGGCGCGGCGCGGGGGACGGGCGGGGCATAAAACACCGACGCTCCGGCCAGGGCCATATGCGCGGCCAGTGAAAGGCCGAGCCAGAGGGCAAAATTACTCGGACGTTTCATGAATCAAATGAAAGGAGCGCGCACCGGCGCGGGTGGCGGTGTCCATGATTTCCACAAAACGCTCGTATGGCATGGCTCGGTCCGCACGAAAAAAAACAGTGCGGTCACTGCGTATGGAAAGCTCCAGCCGCAAGAGTTCCTCCAGCCGACCGTCGGGAACTTTCTGCTGGTTGAGATGGATGTCCCCGCCCGTCGAAACACTAATAACCAAGTGCTGGGGGTCGGAGGGCCGTTCGGCGCGCTCGGCGCGCGGCAAGTCCATATCCAGCGCCGGATACACAAAGGACGAGGTCAGCATGAAAAAAATCAGCAGCTGGAAAATCACGTCGATCAACGGCGTCAGGTTGATCGCACCGGGTCCACCGGAAGGACGTTGAAATTCCACGGACATAAGGGATAGGTTTCGATTTGCGCTGTTTCGATCGGATCAACGCGGCATCACACGACATGTCCGTTGCTTATATCCAGTTCCCCAACTGCCTACGTGTCCATTCGTATCCATTCGTGGTTTCCTCCGCGTATTGAATGTTCGAGTTGGGTGCCGGTGTGGTTCAAATTACCTCGTAGGGGTCGTTGTCGGGGGAGGGTTCTTCTTCGACTTCGAACGCGCTGGCACCCGGCTTGTCGGGATCGCGGGGTTGGAGACGTCCGACAGCGAGCATCTCGTCCAGCTCACTGATGGTTTCCTGCATCGCGCGGGCGACACCCTCGACACGGGCGTGGTAGAACTGATGCATGAGCAGGCAGGGGATGCCGATAGAGAGTCCGGCCACGGTGGTGAGCAATGCCTCCCAAATACCGCCGGCCAGGTCCGTGGGGTTGACCTGTCCGCCGGTGGCCTCGATCTGATAGAAGGCGGAGACCAACCCGGCCACGGTGCCAAGCAGGCCCAGCAGCGGGGTGACATGGGCAATGGACGAAAGCAATTTCAGCCGCAGATCGAGGGCGGCCAACATGCGGTTGCCCTCGCGTTTGATGGCTTCGTTGCGGACGTTGGGGGCCGCATGGATGTAACGGAGATGGACGGCGGCAATGCGGGCGATGGGGCTGCGCGCCTCTCTCAACCAGTCCGGTGCGCGCAGGGGACAGCCGGACAGTTCGGCTTTCAGCCGTTTCAGAAATTGCGGGTAATCCAGCCGGATGGACCAGTGCAGCCAACCACGCTCGGCAATCACCGCCAACCCAACCAGCGAGCCGGCCAACAACGGCCACATGAACAACCCGCCCTTGAGAAACCATTCCATGAGGATCATAAATTTTTGAGAACGAGTCTCAAGAATAGTGAAGCCGCCGCGGCTGGCAAGAATTTATGGAATTTCATCATGCCACTGACCGTATCTATCCCACACTGTGACTTCCGCGTGAAGCAACATAACACCATCGACGGGCGGAGCGCCCGTCCTCCAAGTCGAATTCGTTCCGCAGAAAAAAACAGCCCGGCACTGGGGCCGGGCTGCTTCCAACTAGGAGTGTGGACCGAATGAAGTTATTTGTTGTAGCCGGAGACGGAAATGGAGGTGGTCTGCAGAGGCCATTCGTAGGTGTCGATGTAACCAACGGTAACCTGCTGGCCGACCCGGAGCTGGGATTTCTGCGAAGGGGAAACCTGGAACATTTTGACCTGGTTTTCGGCGGATTGAACGGTGAAGGAATCACGTCCGCTTTCAATGGCGGTAATGGTGCCACGGAAGGTTCCAGACTGATGGCCGCCATGCATGATGTCGGCTTGGCTGAAGGTTGCGGTGAGGGCGAAGAGGCAGAGGGTAATAAGAAGGTGTTTCATACGTGGTGAAAACTCGCCCCATTGTGTGTCATTTGTGCGACCAATGGGAAACAAATCGGCGAACCGTGAAAAAGAGGGTGTTTACGACGAAATCGTGTCGGAAGGGCAACATGATTGTGTCATGGCTAGTTAGGACTTCACCCCCCGTGACGCGCCTAGTACATTGGGGATATGGACCGAAAAAATGGCGGTTTGGTTGATTTGACGAGCGGCCGGGAGGGGTTCCCATGGACACTGGCCCATCCGCTGCTGCGGCTGGCGGAGGATGTGTTGGGCATTCCCGGCCTGAATCAAGTGTACCATGACGCGGCAGAGCGGGCACGACGGGACGGAACATTCTGCCGCGGCGCGCTGGAAAGCCTGGGCCTGGGCTACGATCTGCCTGCGCAGGATTGGCTGCGCATCCCTGCGGAGGGCCCGCTGGTGGTGGTGGCCAATCATCCCATCGGCTCCCCGGAAGCGTTGGTGTTGGGCGACATCCTCGACCGTGTCCGTCCCGACCATGTTTTCCTCGGAAACTATCTTCTGGATCGAATGCCGGAATTTCGCGACCGGGTGATCGCCGTGGACCCCTTCGGCGGCAAAGATGCGGCGCGGCGCAACATCCGCTCGATGCGGCGGGCGCTGGAGCATTTGAAGCGCGGCGGGGTGCTGGTGATTTTTCCGGCCGGCACGGTGTCGCATCTGCATGTGCGGCAGATGACGGTGACCGATCCGGAGTGGAGCCCGCATGTGGCGCGGTTGATCCGGCAGAGCGGGGCGGCGGTGGTGGCCGCGTATTTCGACGCCCGCAACAGCTGGTTTTTCCAGATCGCCGGGCTGGCACATCCGCTTTTGCGCACGCTTTTACTGGCGCGGCAGATGCTGCGCTGGCGCGGACGCACGCTGCGGGTGTTTTTCAGCCGTCCGCTCCCGGCGGAGAAACTCGCCCACCACGGCAGCGACCGCAAGTTGATGGACTTCCTGCGCGCAGCGGTATATGTGCAGCAGGGCCGCGATCCGGAACGGGCGGCGGAACTCGCCCCGGTCGAGGGTCAACAAGCCGAGCCCCTGATCGCAGCGGTGGAACCGGCGCGCATGGAAGAAGAAGTGGGGGCCCTGCCGGAGGAACAAAAACTGATCCGGCAATCCGGATTCATGGTGTGTTGCACGGCGGCGTCCTCGATTCCGAATGTGCTGCGGGAGATCGCACGCCTGCGGGAACTGACGTTCCGGGCGGTCGGTGAGGGCACGGGACGGAGCATGGACCTGGAGCCGTTCGACTCCGACTACCTGCATCTATTCATCTGGAACGAGGTGACACGCGAGGTGGTGGGTGCCTACCGCCTGGGCCTGACCGACCGCATCATTCCCACCCGGGGAGCCAGAGGACTCTACACCAGCACGCTGTTCCGTTACCGGCCGGGCTTCTTCCGGCAATTGGGACCCTCGATCGAACTGGGCCGATCTTTCATCCGTCCCGAATACCAGCGCAAATACCAGTCGTTGATGTTGCTGTGGCGTGGGATCGGCGAGTTCGTGGCCCGCAACCCTCAGTATCCTGTGTTGCTGGGACCCGTGAGCATCAGCCGTGAA
>CAZTYG010000107.1:0-547 GCA_964617445.1 uncultured Blastochloridaceae bacterium | reverse complement strand
AGCCGTGAATACCAATCGCTGTCGCGCAACCTGTTGGTACATTTTTTGCGCCGCCACAACGGCTCGCGCTGGCTGGGTTGGCAAGTGCGGGCGTCGCACCCACCGCGGCGTGAGCACATGCCGGGCCTTAACGCCGCGTGGTTCGCCCGCACCGCGGACTCGGTGGAGGATGTCTCGGCGCTGGTGGCGGAGGTGGAACAAGACGGCAAGGGCATCCCGGTGCTGCTGCGCCATTATCTCAAGCTCAACGCGCAATTGATCAGCTTCAACGTGGACCCGGCATTTTCCGACGTTCTCGACGGCCTCCTGCTGGTGGACCTGCGGCGCTCGGACCGCAGACTGCTGGATCGTTTTCTCGGCACCGAGGGCGCGGCCCGTTTCGCCGACTACCATGAGGTGCGCGGCACGCCACGCCGTCTGCCCGCCGCGCTGGCCAGGCTCGCCCGCCGTCCCCGGCGGCTCTCACCCCCGGCTTGACAGAAGCACCCGCGCGGTATTGCGCCCACTGGCACCAAATACGCCGCCGCCGGGATGGGTGCTGGCACCG
>CAZTYG010000106.1:0-6944 GCA_964617445.1 uncultured Blastochloridaceae bacterium | reverse complement strand
TTCCTCCCCGTCCCCCGACTCCCCTTCCACCACGCCTCCCGGCATGACCGAGGTCAGCATCTCCCCGGACACACTCCAGAAAATCTGGGAACTCATCGAACACGAAACCCACGACCATCCTCCCGCCAAAAAGAAGACGAAAAAAGGTGGCAAATCCGACGACTCCGACGACAATCTCATCGTCCGTATGCCCAAATCCTGAACCACCATCAGAACCCAATCTTTTGATTGGAAACCCCGTCCCTTTGTGGGATAAACAAACCATGTTGCGCAGATTCTCCAACCTCGTCCGCGGCTTTTTCGGACTCTTCATTTCCGGCCTCGAAAAACAAAACCCCGAAGCCCTCCTCGAAGTCGAAAAAGAAAACCTCCGCAAACAAATCGCCAACTACAACCAGGGACTCGCCGCCCACGCCGGCATGTGCGAGCGGCTCATGAGCCAGGTGAAAAAGCTGGAAACCGAGGAACGCGACCTCCGCGCCAAGGCCACCGCCCATCTCCGCGTCAACAACCGCGAGGCCGCCGCCCAATACGCTCTCCGCCTCCAGACCGTCACCCGCGAACTCGCGGAAAACCGCGCCCAACTCGCCCAGGCCGAACAAACCTATCAGGAACTCACCAAAGCCCGCGACCACGCCATCCAGTCCGCACGCGCCAAAATCGACTCCCTCAAATCCAGCATCAACGATCTCAAAATCAAAAAAGCCACCGCCGAACTCAATGAAATGGCGGCCGGCATGGTCTCCGAGATCGGCGGCTCTGGCGACACCCTCAACCGCCTCCACGAAATGGTCGAGGAAGAACGCGAAAAAGCCGCCGGCCGCGCGCGCGTTGCCCGTGACGCCGTCAAAGTCTCCGATATCGAACTCAAAGAAGAGGAACAAAAAGCCCTGGCGGAAATGGCTCTGGCCGACTTCGCCGCCAGCGAGGGACTCTCCCTCGGCTCCTCCCCCGCCGCCGCCCCGGATTCCACCGCCTCCCATGAAAAAACCATGGGCCCGCAATCCCAGTAACCCGCCGTCCCTCCCCGGCAGCCGCGTCTTGTGCCGCGGACTCCATCACGGCCCGGCACCCCTTCATTTCGCACCATGAGCGACGCCCCCGCACTTCCCGCATGGGCCCGTGAAATCATCGACCTCTACCGGAGCCACACCGCCTCCCAGTTTATCCTCCACGGCAACATCGAAGACACCCTTGTCCTGCCCTCCGCCACCCCCGGTCATCCCTCCACCACCGGCTCCCTCCACGACTTCTTTCTCCACATCCTCATGCCCGGATTCGATGTCATCCTCTCCTATGACATCGGCAACGGCCTGCGCGTGGAAAAAGGCGGCGATATCTTCGCCCGCTGGCCGGCCCTCAAGGACCATCCCGTGCCCCCGCGCGAACCACGCGCCGCTGTCGAATACCTTACACGCTACTTTCGCTACAGCGCCAATCTCGCCCGCATCCAGGGCGGGCACGCCCCCCAGACCGGCTGCATCATCCGTTCCGCCCATCTCCTCGCCCCCGCCGTCTCCGGCGGTTGGAACCATGACCTCAACGCCCTCGCCCTTCTCATCCGCGACTGGGCCGCCGATTCCACCCTGTCCGGCTCGCGTCTCGCCACCTGCCTGCTCACTCCCAACCTTCACGACCTTCATCCCATTCTTCCCGCCAATCCCCGCACCGCCCGTGTAAAAATCCCCCTTCCCGGACCCGAAGACACCACCCCCGCCCTGGTCGCCCTCGCACAAGCCCACCCCGCTGTCCTCGACCCATGGAAAGAACAACTTCCCCGCCTCGCCAACGAATTGCGCGGCGCCACCCTCCACTCCATCGAAACCCTCGTCCGCCTCAAAGCCTCCCGCAACCAGCCCCTCCTGCCCGCCGATGTCACCGCGGAACGCAAGCGCCTGGTCGAAGAAGAATGCCAGGACCTCATTGAATTTATTCCCCCGGAAAAGTCCCTCGACCTCGTCCAGGGATTCGAACCGGTGAAAGAGCACTTCCTCCAAGACATCGAACTTTGGCAGCGCGGCGAAACCGCCGCACTCCCCATGGGTTACCTCCTTTGCGGACCTGTCGGCACCGGAAAAACCTTTCTTGTCGAATGCCTCGCCGGCCAGGCCGGCGTCCCCGTCGTAAAAATCCGCAACTTTCGCGACCGCTGGGTCGGCGGCACCGAAAGCAACCTCGAAAAAATCTTCCGCCTCCTCCAGGCCCTTGGCCGTTGTTATGTCTTCATCGATGAGGCCGACCAGGCCCTCGGACGCCGCGAAGGCGCCGCCCACGACGGCGGTCTCTCCGGCCGCGTTTACTCCATGATGGCCAAAGAAATGGGCAACCCCGACAACCGCGGACGCATCGTTTGGGTCCTGGCCTCCAGTCGGCCCGACCTCATCGAAATCGATCTCAAACGCCCCGGTCGCATCGACGTCAAAATTCCCCTCTTACCCTGCTCCTCCCCCGCGGAGGCATGGGAACTCCTCGCCGCCCTCTGCCGCCGCAAAAAAATCTGCGTCGAAGACTCCCACCGCGACGCCCTCCTGCCCCTCATGCCCGAATGGCTCACCGCCGGAACCGCCGAGTCCATCGCCACCCGCGCCTACCGCCTCACCCGCACCCGTGACCTGCCGCCCGCCGATGCCCTGCGCTCCATTTTGGAAGAGTTCCAGAACCCCGTCCCGCGCCACGTTCTCGAAACCCAGATACGTCTCGCCATCGACGAGGCCACCGCCACCGATCTCATTCCCCCCGCCTTCCGTTCCGGAAGCTTTCCGCCGCCACCCATGGCCTAGCTATCAACTCCGCGCCACGATCATGACCGCGGACCCGTCTTCCCCATTTCCCCCGGATTTCCACTTTCGTGGAACATGGCGTGTTTACCAAAAACGCATTCTCGATGAGCTCGAATGGATCGGCAGGGACCGCCACATCCACATCGTTGCCGCACCCGGTTCCGGGAAAACCGTCCTCGGACTCGAAATCCTGCTCCGCCTCGGTGCGCCCGCGTTGGTCTGCGCCCCATCGACCACCATTCGTGACCAGTGGCGCGAACGTCTCCTGGAACTCTTTCTGCCCCCCGGTACTGTCCCTCCCGGCTGGTGCTCCACCGAACCCGCCCCCGGAACCCTCATCACCCTCGCCACCTATCAACAAATCGATTCCTGGTGCCGATCCTCCGGACCCGGCCCTTTCCTCGAACAACTCAAAAATTCCGGCGTTCGCACCCTTGTCCTCGACGAGGCCCATCATCTGCGCAAAACATGGTGGGAACACCTCTTTGCCATCAAAAAGCAAATCGAGTCCCCGGTCGTCGTTTCCCTCACCGCCACCCCGCCCTACGACACCCCGCAGATCGAGTGGAACCGCTACATCGCCCTGGCCGGCCCCATCGGCGATGAAATCAGCATTCCCGAACTGGTTTCTTCCGGTGCTCTCTGCCCTCACCAAGACCACCTCTTCCTGCTCCACCCTACCGCCGAAGAAACCGCTCGCTCCCGATCCTTTCGTTCCCATGCCGCCTCATTTCTCGCCGATCTCGCCCTTGATCCCGACTTCCTCCACATCCTGCACTCGCACCCATGGACCACCGATCCCGCAGATTCCGTCGTCCTCCGCGACATCCTGCGCAACCGTGAGGCCGCCATCGCCATGTTATTATGGATGCGTCACGCCAGCGGAGTCGCGCCCCCGGCGCTGGCCATGGCCTTGGGCTTGGAAAATCACACGCTACCCGCTGCCGGGCCCACCGCCGCCGCGAGGCTGCTCGCACATATCCTGTTTCGCGACCCACCTTTTCGCTCCGCCCATCAAAAAGCCTTGGATTCCCTGGAAAAGCAATTGCGTGGCATCGGTGCCGTTCACGGCACCCGCATCGACCTCCGCGGCAGCGCGCCGCTCAACCGCCGTCTCCGCGCCAGCTCCGCAAAAATCCGTGCCGTTGCCGACATCCTCGAACTCGAATCACGGGAAATGGGCGGGCTGCTGCGCGCCGCCGTCATCACCGATCACATCCGCCCGGAAGCACTCGGCGCGCCACGCCCTGTCCAACGTCTCGGCGTGGTCCCCATCTTCGAGCACATCCGCCGCCTCCAACTCCCCGGTGTCCTGCCCGCTGTGCTGTGCGGTCCGCTCACGATCATTCCTGCCACCGCCCTGCCGCATCTGCGCCAACTCGTCCCCACCGCTTTCCCTGCCACACTTCTCGGCCACGATTCGAATTACGTGCAAATCGATCCTGGCGGCGATGGTGCCCGCTGGGTCGGCCCACTCACCCGCCTGCTCGCCGACGGCATGATCAACGCCATGATCAGCACCGGGGCCCTCCTCGGCCAGGGCTGGGACGCTCTCGCCCTCAATACCATCGTCCTCGCCTCCTCCGTTGGCTCCTCCATCGCCACCAACCAATATCGCGGACGTGTTCTCCGCATCGATCCGCGCCATCCGGAAAAAGCTGCATCCATTTGGCACCTTGTCTGCCACGACTGGGAGGCTGCCGCAGCGGATCACTCCGCCCTCGCGCCGCCCACCGACGAGGACCAGGCGGGCGACTGGGAACTGCTTCAACGCCGCTTCACCCACTTCCCCGGACTCCACGTCCGCCAGCACTTGCTCACCAACGCGCTGGAACGACTCATCGATACCCCGTTCCAGGAACCCATCGAACGCAATGGCGGCGTGCCGCCCGCCGACGTCATCGCACCGCTCACCGCTTGGTTCTGCGCCCGCGCCGCCAATCGCTTTTCCATGGCATCGGATTGGCGGCTCGCGCTTGGTGATACTCCTCTCGCCGGGACGACGGCCCCGCAGCGCCTTGCCCGCGAACTCTACTACCCCGTCCCCCGGCTCGCCTTCACTCCCGTCGCCCGTCTTGCCGCACCGCTTTCGGGTGGTTGGCGGGATGCGTGGCGTCGCTGGCGCCTCCACCGGCTCCTCTCGCATATCGCTTCCGCCCTCCACGCATCCCTGAATCAATGCGGACGTCTCGAGCCGGGCGACGGACACCACCCGCGGATCAGCCTTTCCGGCACCCACCTGCGCGCCCGCCTTCACGGCGCGTCCACAGGTGATCAATCCCTCTTTCTCGATGCCTTTCAAGAAATCTTCGACCCGTTCTGCGAGCCCGCTTTCCTCATCCATTCCCGCGGCCTTCACTACTGCGTGCCGCCCACACTCTCCGGACGCCGTCGCGCTCCCGCGGAGATTTTCATGCACCATCTCCGTGGCATTCTGCCCCGTGATGTCGCGCTGCTCCACACCGCGCGCGGCGAAGGGGCCGCGCATCTCCGCCGCGCGCAAACCGCCGCTCTTGCCCAGTGGCTCGATTCCGGTGACGGCGGCCTGCGCATGGTTTGGAACCGCGCCCTTCCCCAACCTCCGTCCCCGCTCTCCCGTTTTCTCCCCTGGCGCTAGGTCCCTAGAAACGCGGGCGGCAGTCGTGCCAGCCTTTGCCGGTGACGACGGCCTGGACGGGGCGGTCGTGGGCGGCGCGGGGGACTTGGTCCACCAACTGGCAGGTGAAGGCCACGCCGATGACGGGGACGGCGGGGGGAATGACGGTCAACAGCCGGTCGTAGAAGCCTTTGCCGCGGCCGAGGCGGTTGCCACAACGGTCGTAGGCGCGGGCGGGGACCAGCAACATGTCGAGTTGGTCGGGGGAAACGGCACGGCAGCGGGTGGGGCGTGGTTCCATGATGCCGTAATAGCCGGCTTCGAGGTCTTCGGTGGTACCGAATTCCCAGAGCGACAGGGTGCCGTTGTCCTCTGCGCGCGGCAGGACCACGATTTTGCCGCTGCTGTGGGCGGCGTCTTCCAGGCCCTTGAGGCTGAGTTCGTCGGTGAGGGCGCGATAAAAAAGTATGCGGCGCGCGGTGCGCCAGGCCTCGTGGACAGCGACCGAGGAGGCGACGCGAAAGGACTCCTCCTCGCGCCGCACCCACGGCAGCGCGCCCACCTGCGCTGTCATACGCAGCCGCAGCTCCTTTTTGACGCGCCGGATTTCTCCGTCCACGGTGTCGTTGCTTTGCTCTGGTTTGTTCTCCATCCCGGGGTAGATTAGCGGGGTATGTCGTCTGGCGACAAGCGAAGGCCGCGTTGGCGGGAACAAAATTTCATCACCGAGGTGTTGTTGCCTTCGTTCTTCGCTCGACGCGGCGGGGTGAGTCCGCGCACTCCTCCGAATTTCCCCCTGGTGGGTCCCGGACAGGTGGCACTGACATGGATCGGCCACGCCTCGTTTCTGATCCAGACGCCGAAACGCAACATCTTGATCGACCCGAATTGGGCCAACTGGCTGCTGGTGATCCGCCGTCTCAAACACGCGGGCATGGCGATTCACCATCTGCCGAACATCGATCTGGTGCTGATCACCCATGCCCACTTTGACCATCTCAATCGTGCGACCCTGCGCCGCGTGGCGCGCGATCAGCCGGTGGTTGTCCCGGCCGGGGTCGCCGACTTGGTGCATGATCTCGGATTCGAGCAGGTTCACGAGATGGAATGGTGGGACACGTGGAATTTCGAGGGGTTGGACATCACGTTCACTCCGGCAAAACATTGGGGGGCGCGCAAGGTGATCGACCGCCACCGCGGATACGGTGGTTATGTCATCCGCGAGGCGAATGGACCCGGTGTGTATCACGCGGGGGACTCGGCCTACTTCGACGGCTTCTCCGAGATCGGAGCCCGCCTGGCTCCCGAGATCGCGCTGCTGCCCATCGGTGCCTACGAAAATCCGTCGAGCCTGGATCACCATATCAGTCCGGAGCAGGCGGTGGATGCGTTCCGGGAGTTGAAGTCGAGGACGCTGGTGCCGATGCACTTCGGCACCTACCGGCTCAGTTACGAGAAGAACCACGAACCGCCGCAGCGGTTGATGCTGGCGGCGGCGCGGGCCGGCTTACTGCCCCATATCCGATTTTTGGTAGAGGGGATGCCGCAGCTATTTTGATGTTCCCGGC
>CAZTYG010000105.1:0-6954 GCA_964617445.1 uncultured Blastochloridaceae bacterium | reverse complement strand
TGGTGAGCTCGAGTTATGGGGCCATGGATGCCACGGCCATGTATGACGGGCTGTTCTGGGCGGTGGTGTTCGTCCCGCTGACCATTATTATTCCGGTTTCCGCCACTAACATGCTCAGCCGGGAGCGCGAGCAGAAGACGTTGGAGCTGGTGCAGTTGTCGCGACTGGGTTCGTTGCGGCTGGTGATGGGGAAATGGCTGGGCCTGGCGGTTCAGGCGTTGCTGTTTGTCAGCGCGGTGCTGCCGTTTCTGGTCTTGCGCTATTTCATCGGCGGAGTGGACCTGGTTGGCGATCTGTTTCTGTTGTCCATGCTCACGATGATGGGCCTGGCCATGGCGGCGGTGCTGCTGGCACTTTCGGCATGGTCCTACCGGCTGATTCGCGGCCTGATCTATCTGATGTTGTTTTTCTTCTCCATGTCCATGCTCGGAGTGGCCGTGGGGAGTAGCTTCTCAGGTGGTATGGCCTCTGCCTGGCCGGGATACGGGGCGACCGCGTTTTTCCTGCTGGTTTACGGGGTGATGCTGTATTTCTTTCTGGAATTTGGAGCGACCCGGATTGCGGCGCGGGCCGAAAATCGGACGTTGGGCAAACGCCTGGCCGGGTTGGTGATGGTGCTGCTGATCGCGTTAGGAACCCACTGGGAATATTACTGGGTCATGATCCTGATGGCGGCGCTGCCGTTTTTATTGTTGGAGGCATTGAACGAAACATCGACCATGCTTCCGGGTCACGCGCGTCCGCTGCGGCGGCTTGGACGCCCGGGCCACTGGCTGGGACGGTTTCTGCTTTATCCCGGATGGAGCAGTGCGTTTTTTTACTGTGCCTTGGTTGTGGGTTTGTTGTCGGTTATGGGCGTGTGGATGGAACCCGGTGAGTGGGAAATCATCATTACCAGTGGATTGGTCATTCTTGCGGCGTTGTTGTTTCCATTGTTGCTGTGCCGGTTGATTGCGCCACGCAGCCCGAGGCCGTTTCTATGGTATTTCAGCTTCCAAGTGTTGCAGATGCTGCTTGGTCTCGGCACACTCACTGTGTTGCTCATCCTGAAGCAGGACGCGCCGGTTTTCATGATGCTGCTGCCGACCAGTGGCGGTATCATGATGATGGCCGAGAAGTATCCGGATGGAGCGGAATCGATTTTAGCGTTCGTTGCCGGGGCCCTGAATGCGATTTATCTGTTATTACTCTGCATCCTGGCGGTTCCCGAATGGCGGCGTCAACGGGCACTGGAAATTGCGGATGTATCATGAACGCCGCACAAGTGACCGGAGAGCTGTTCCGGCAGGCATGTGAGGCCGGAGAGCGGGCCGCTCTGAGTTTCCGCCTGCCGCTGCTGCACCGCAAGTGGCGCGGCATGGCCGGTCGTTGGGCGGGAACCGCCGCCGGAAGCTCGGTGGATTTTCACGATCACCGTGCCTACCTGCCCGGCGACGATCCCCGCTACATCAACTGGCAGGCATATGCCCGGACCGGGCTTTACTCCATGAAGCAATTTCGCGAAGAAGTCAGCCCTTCGGTCGATCTGGTCCTGGATGCCTCGGCGTCGATGTTTTTTCATCCGGCCAAAGCCCGGCGTGCGTTGGAGTTGTTCGCATTCGGGGCGGCTTGTGCGCGTGTATCGGGGGCGGTGCTGCGGCCTTGGTTGGTCAATGCCGCCGGTGTGCGGTCGGTGGAGCCGGAGCACTGGGATCAGGGGATACTGCCATGGCCGGAGGAGCACGAGGGTCCGCCCGCTCTCGAACTCGTGCCCTGGCGCACGGCTTCGCTGCGGCTGCTCATTTCCGATTTTCTGTTTGCCGAGGGACCTGCGGCCCTTTTTGCCAGGCTTTCGGAACATTCCGGACGCGGTCTGGTTTTGCGGCCATTCTGCCGGGAGGAAGCCGACCCGCAATGGACCGGCAGCATGGAATTTGTGGACTGCGAGGACGGACGGGTGAAGGTGCTGTCGGTCACCGCACCCATGCTGGCCCGTTACCGGGAGGCTTTTCACAACCACCAATCCCGCGTTCGTGAGGAGGCGGCACACCACGGAGTCGTCGTGGCCGGTATCCAGGCCGAAGCCGCCCTGGAAGACGCCCTGCTTGACGGGGCGCTGCACGATGGAGTGGTCGAGCCATGCCACTGATCTTCGCCAATCCCCTGGGCTGGCTTGCGCTGCTGGCGGTGCCGGCCATCCTGGCCATTCATTTCCTGCAACGCCGCCGCACGCGGCTGCCGGTGAGCACTTTCTTCCTGTTGCCGTTTCCACCGGCGGATTCGGTGCGCGGCAGGGCATGGCACAGGCTGCGGCATTCGCCCTCTCTGTGGATGCAATTGCTTTGTGCCGTGTTGTTGGCGGTGCTGCTGGCGGACCCCAGGGTGGTGCGTGAGGACAGCTTCCAACGGATTGTGGTGGTGCTGGACGATTCCCTCTCGATGCGTGCGGTGCAGGCGGAGCTTTGGAATGAGCTGGCCCCGCGTCTGAATCGCAAGGCATCCGGAGTGGCGGCGACCGAGTGGTTGTTTCTCACGTCCACCACGCCGTCCAGTCGCATGTATTCCGGTGGGGACCTGCGCCGCGCCGCCATGGAAGTGGATACCTGGTTGCCCTCCTCCGGGGTGCATGATCCCGGTCGTGCGTTGAATGACGCATTGTCGTTGGTGCAGAGTCCGGGATCGGTGGTCTTTGTGACCGACCGGCCCCGTACGGAGCTGCCTGCCGGGGTTCATGTTCTGTCGATTGGACGTCCTCTGGAAAACATTGGATTTCTGGGTGCCCAGACCATGCGCAATGCCGAAGGTATCTGGAGCTGGCGGGCGTTGGTTCGCAATTATGGGACCGGGGTGGCCACGACCAGCTGGTGGGTGGAGGATGAGCATGGCCGTGGTTCCACTGCCCAGCCACTGCGGTTGGAACCCGGACAAGCCAGCGTTCTGGAGGGTGTGTTTCCTGCGGAGGCCGATCATCTGGCGCTGCGTGTGGCGGACGATGCGTTTCCGTGGGACAATTTCCTGCCCTTGGTGCGACCGGCTCCCAAGATGCTGCGCAGCAGTGTGCAAACCCATCCTGCCCACCGCGCCGAAATCGAAAAATTGCTGGGGGTGATCGAGGGCATGGTTCCGGCCAGAGCGGGCGAGCTGGTGGAATTTGCAGTCTATTCGTTGTCTGCCTCCCGGCCCCTGGAATCGAACATTCCCTCCATTCTCCTGCTCGACGAGCAATCGACCGGCGCTGCGGCGGCTCCGGTATCCCCGGGGCCGCTGGTTGCCGATCATCATCCGTGGACCGCCGGTTTGTCCTTTCAGGGGTTGTTGGTGGAGACGCCCTCAGAGTCTTTTCCGGTGGAGGACGGGGATCAAGTTGTGGTTTATCTCGGAAGCCGTCCGTTGATCTTTCTGCGCGGCAATGGATTGTGGGTCAACTTCGACCCGGCCCGTTCCAACGCATTCCGCCACCCAGGATTCTTGTTGTTGCTCAAGCGGCATATGGAGCATGTGCGGGACGACCGGGTGGCTCCGTATCGTGCCAATTTCCACACGGGACAGATACTGGGTCTGCGTGCCGACGCGCTTGGTGGAGAGGTGGTGATGGAATCGGCATCGGGAAGCCAGAGGCATCCGGCCCCGCAGGCGGCCATCCTGAGGGCACCGACCGAACCCGGTTTTTTTCGAGTCAGCCAGGGGGAGCACAGGCTGCTTGAGGGGGCGGCGCACCATGCCGATCCGCGACCGGGGGACTTCCGCACAGCGGCCACTTTTGAAGAGGATCCCACGGATGGCAGTGACTTGCTGCGCCGCCACAGTGAGTCGTTGCCGACCAAGCCGGTTTGGCTCTGCCTGGTTGCGGCGTTGATGTTGGCGGGCTGGCATTTCACAGGGAGGGACCGGTGATGCATCTGGCCCATCCTGAATGGTTGTTGCTGCTGGTCGTGTTCGGTCTGCTGGCCTGGCGTTGGCCCACGGCCGGTTTGCTGCGCCCGCTGCGTTTGGCCTGTCTGGTTCTGGTCACCGCGCTGCTTTGCGGACCCTCGCTGCGCAGACTCCAGGATGGCATGGACTTGTGGGTGCTGGTGGATCAATCCGCTTCGGCTGCGGAATCCCTCGCCGTTCAATCCGGGGAATGGCAGGCACTGGTTGAACGCCATCGCGGTCCGCGCGACCGATTGTTTTTTTTGGATTATGCGGCAGAACCCATCGTGCGTGGAGAGGACGAGACCCTGGCCTACACCGGCGGACGAGAGTGGACGCGGACCGCATCAGCCATCCGCTTCGCCCTCAATCGCATGGACCCGGCGCGGTCTTCCCGCATCCTGCTCTGGACCGACGGATTCAGCACCGAGACGCTGGCAGATATTCCGACGCGCCTTGCCGAAGACCAAGTTCCGCTGGATTATCGGCTGGCCATGCCGCTGAATGCGGTGGATTACCGCATAGAAAGCCTGCGTGCGCCGGAGTCGGTGCAGCCGCGTGAGCCCTTCATATTGGAGGCATCGGTCCGCGGGAACAGGGATGCCGACGCGGTGCCCTACAGCCTCTCGCGCAACGGCGAGCGCATCCATACCGGCAACCTTCCCGTGCGCGGGGGGCGTGGCACCATCCGGGTCACGTTGCGGATTGATTCCCCCGGTGCCCACAGGCATGAAATCCGCATTCATCCCGAAGAAGATGCCCATCCCGGCAACAATCACGCCGAGGTGTGGGTGGAGGCTACCGGGGATCCCCGCATTCTGCTGGTTACCGCCTATGAAAATGACCCGGTGGCGACGGTTCTGCGCCGGCAGGGATTTATGGTCGAAACGGAAACCCGTCCGGACCGGCTTCACCCTGGAAGGCTCAGCGGTGTGCGCGCCTTGATTTTCAACAATATCCCCGCCCACCTTCTGCCTGCTGGGTTCATGGATGACATCGCCTTTTTTGTGCGCGAGCAGGGTGGGGGACTGGTCATGGGAGGCGGGCGGCAGAGTTTCGGCTCCGGTGGATATTTCGGTTCGCCGCTGGAGGAGTTGTTGCCGGTCTCGATGGAGTTGCGCCAGGAGCACCGCAAACTGGCGGTTGCCATGGCGGTCGTCCTGGACCGGTCCGGAAGCATGAATGCGGGCCTGCCGGGGGCTGCGGGCATGACGAAGATGGACCTGGCCAATGCGGGCACGGCCCGCGCCATTGAACTGCTCGGACCGCATGATGCCGTCACGGTCTTCGCTGTGGACACCCAGGCGCATGAAATCCTCCCGCTGACCACATTGGGGAACAACCGGGACGAACTTCTCCGCGTGGTCCGCCGCATTGCGAGCCGGGGCGGCGGGATTTATGTATATACCGGGATCAAGGCCGGTTGGGAGCAATTGGCAAAAAGCAGCCAGGGTCAGCGTCATTTCATTTTGTTTGCCGATGCGGCGGATGCCGAGGAGCCCGGAGGCTATGTGAAATTGATCGAGGAAATGACCGCGCAGGGGGTGACGATCAGCGTGATCGGTCTGGGACGGGAGAGCGACAAGGATGTGGAATTCCTGCGTGACATTGCCGCCCGTGGCAACGGACGCGTCTTTATCACCGATGATGCGTCCGTTCTGCCCGAACTCTTTGCCCAGGAAACCGTGGCTGTGGCCCGTTCCGCTTTCGTCGATGACCCCGTCACTGTGGTCGCTGCGGCGGGGTGGCTGGAAATCGCCGGCGGATTGATCCCATGGCCGGAAGTGGTTGCGGGCTACAACCTCAGCTATCTCAAAGAGGATGCCACCGGGGCTTCCTTCACCGGCGATGAATATGCGGCCCCGTTGGTGGCCTTTTCCCGGCGAGGGTTGGGGCGTGTGGCGGCGGTCACGTTCCCGCTTGCCGGTCCCGATGCGGCGGGCATCACCGCGTGGACCCATTATGGCGATTTTCTACAAACGCTTGGCCGTTGGGGCATGGGTGACGACATGCCACGCGGTCTGGCCCTGCAAACCCGGATTGTCGGCGGCGAGCTGGAAATGAATCTCCACCACAGCGGTCACGGTTGGGAGGAGCGCCTGGCCCTGCAGGCACCCTCCCTGCGCGTGGGCAGCGGACGCCGTGTGGGCGAAGTGCCATGGGAGCACATCCGGCCCGGGCACTACCGTGCCCGCCATCCGCTGCCGCCCGGTGAGGTGCTCAAGGGTGCGGTGAGCGCGGGAACCCATGCGCTGGCATTCGGCCCGGTGAGTGCCGGGATTCACGCCGAATGGGATTTCAATCCGGATAAAATCAGCGAATTGAGGAATGTCTCCTTGTTGTCGGGGGGACGTGAGCGGTTGGATTTTTCCACGGTCTGGGAAGTGCCTCCCAAGCCCGCTTTGCGTCCGCTTTGGACGGAATTATTGATCCTGCTGGTGCTGCTTTTTGTGGCCGATGTGGCCGTGACCCGCTGGTTTGGCGGCCCGCCGTCCGTATCCACCGCCGGGCATACCGGGATCGATGTGCCAGGACCCGTGCGAAAATCCCGGACGCGGAATGACCCGCCCGGCAGAGAGGATCAAAGCCCCCATGATGCCGCGCCGCCGAGTGTGAAAAAGGCGCCGCGCCGGTCGGTCCTCACCCGCGCCAAACGTCGCGGACGTTGACGGACGGAGGCGGAGTGGCGGGTTTCTGGCTCAGTCAGAACATGGGGGAAACAGCCGTTTTTTACAGGAAGATCGCGAAGGAACGCGACGGACGGAGGAAGATTGGTACACAGACAACACAAAATTCGGACCCCTATAGCCCGTAGGTGGAATACGGTAAAATGAAGGGTATGCCTTTCCCCGGGGCTATAGGGGGGGATTGTTTTGTGTACTCTGCGTACCAATCTTCCTCCGTCCTTGGCTGCTTCCGCTCTTCGCGTTCCTTGGCGATCATCCTGTAAAAATCGGCTGCTCGGCTGTTCTGGTTTTATGGGGCCGGGCCGGGTCACCAGGTTCCGGTTTCTGGATTCCAGTTGGCGAGGCGGCGTTGGACTTCCTTGGGGCCGACTTCCTC
>CAZTYG010000104.1:0-7006 GCA_964617445.1 uncultured Blastochloridaceae bacterium | reverse complement strand
CCTACTGGACCGGAATTCTCCTGGAGCGCACGCATGCGGTCGGGGAGGGGGAGTTGCCGGTGGAGGCGTTGTTGCGTTGCCGTTTCGCCGATGCGGAAACTTCCGGTCTGATGGCGGCGGGGGAAGCGACCGGTGGAATTCCGGAGGCTTGCGACCATGCCGCGCGGCTGGCCGAGGATCTACAAGAGCGCAGGACCGACCGCATGGGAGTGGTGCTGCCTGGGATCGTTTACGGCTTTGCCATCCTGCTGGCGGTGATCCAGATATTTCGCGGCCTGGCACCGGTGGTGGAGTCCTACCAGCGCGCGCTGGGCTCTTAGAGGCCGTCTTTAGGGAGGGGGAAAGGGCTCCACCTTGCTTTTAGCCTTTGCCGAAGAGGCCGCCGGAAGCGAACTGAACGGCGGCAGGGCCGAGGATGACCAGGAAGAGGCAGGGCAGGATGAACAGGACCAGCGGGATCATCATTTTCACCGGCGCCTGGTTGGCTTTGGTCTCCGCGCGCTGGCGGCGCTTGACGCGCATCGCCTCGGTCTGGACCTTGATAACTTCGCTAAGACTGCCGCCCAGTTTGCTGATGTAGTTGATGGCGACCACAAAGTTTTTCAAGTCCTCGACGCCGGTGCGTTTGCAGAGGTTGAGCAAAGCCTCGGAACGGGGAATGCCGAGGTTGATCTCGCGCAGCGTGCGGCTCAGTTCGTCGGCCAGCGGGCCTTTGGTCCGCTCGGAGACCACGGTCATGGCACCGTCCAGCGCCATACCGGCCGAGACGCTGATGCTGATGAGGTCGAAAGTGAACGGGAGGGCGCGGAGGATGTCATTTTTACGGGCCTTGGCCTTGCTTTGAACCATGCCGATCGGAAGTCGGTAACCGAGGATCACGCTCAGAAAACAGCCGAAATAATACATATTCATGCTGATGCGCTCGGTCTGTACCTGTGGGTAGAGCATGATTGCCATGAAGATGGGGAGACCGACCATGCCAAGGAAGGAAATGGTGGTGAGCTGGGAGGCGGAGATTTTCCCGGTCATGCCCGCCTCGGTGATGGCCTGGTCGCACTGGCTGATGAGTTTGGCGGGGGTGATGCTGCTGAAAGGTTTGCTCAGCTTGTTGGTTAAGGGAAGGACCAAGCGGGCGAAAAGGCTCTTGTCCATCTCTTCGGCATCGCGCAGCGATATTCCGGCAGAGGTGCCACCGGTCTGCTGCAGACGAGCGGCCAGACTCACGGGTCTGGCCTTGGATTTCTCATAGGCCAAAACCAGCGTGATCAGCAATCCCGCAAGCAGTACGAAAATGATGATGAGCATCGGGTTCATATGTCGATGGAGACGATTTTCCAAATGGCGTAGATGCCGATGGCTTGGAGAATGAGGCCGAATCCGATGATGAAATAACCCAGGGTGGTGGTGAAGAGGGGCTCCATGTAGGCGGGGTTCACCGAAGAGATCATGATGCCGACGATGAAGGGCATGAGGCCGACGATGACGCCGGAGAGTTTGCCCTGGGTGGTGAGGACGTCGATCTGCCCTTGGATTTTGATCCGCTCGCGAATGGTGGCCGCGGTGGAGTCGAAAATTTCCGCAAGGTTGCCCCCCACGCGCCGTTGAATGATGTAGGCGCTGACCACAATTTTGATGTCCTCACCGGGCACGCGCACAACGAGGTTTTCTAACGATTCGGCTTCGGGCAGGCCGAGGTTGACCTCTTTAATGACCTGTTTGAATTCGGCGGCGATGGGGTTGGGGGACTCATTGACGGCGACGCTGCACCCCTGCATGAAGGTCTGGCCCGCGCGCAGCGAGTTGACGATGAGAATGAGGAAGTCCGCGAGCTGGTTGGTGAAGCGTTTGATGCGGCGCGCCTTGAGGAATCCGATCACGGGGGAGTGAATGAAGAGCAGGATGAGGCCCGCACCCAATCCGATTAAAACGGACTGGGAAATCAGCATGGTCAACAGTGTGCCGAGAATGACCGCCACCAACCGGATGATGAGGAACTCGGAGGGGCGCAGGGGAATGTCAGCACGCGCCAAGTCCTGCTCGAGGTGCTCGAAATAGCCCTCGCCAGTGAACCGCCCGATCAATGGTTGGATGTCGATTCCCGATAGCAGGCTTTTGCGGGAAGTGTCGCTGCCGAGTTCCATCTCCGTGCGCAGTTCTTCGGGGAGGGTGCTGAGGCGTTCGACGCGGGATTTAAAGGTCGAGTCCTGCGGTTTGAAGATAAATGATACGATAATGACGGTGATGGTGACAAAAAAACCCGCCACAAACAGGCCGATGAGCAGGAGCTGGGTGTCCATCAGGGAACCTCCATGGAGGTTTGAAAGATTTCCACCGGGATATTCTCACCGTGGGCGCGCAGTTTTTCCATGCATTTGGGGATGATGCCGCAGCCGCGCAACACGCCTTTGACCTTGCCCTCCTGGGTCAGGCCGGTCTGCTCGAAAACGAAGATGTCCTGCAGGGTGATGGTGGGCCCTTCCATGCCTTGCACTTCGCTGATGTGGGTGATGCGGCGGGAACCGTCCTGGAGGCGCGCGGTCTGCACGATCAAATGAATGGCGGCGGCCATTTGCTCACGAATGGCTTTTTCCGGCAGGTCCACACCGGCCATGAGCACCAGGGTGGAGATACGCGCGAGAGCGTCGCGCGGGGTGTTGGCGTGGGTGGTGGTCAACGATCCGTCGTGGCCGGTGTTCATCGCCTGGATCATGTCCAACGCCTCGCCGCTACGGCACTCGCCGATCACGATCCGGTCCGGGCGCATACGCAGCGAGCTTTTCACCAGATCGCGAATGGAAACTTCGCCCTTGCCTTCAATGTTTGCAGGCTTGGACTCCAGCCGGACCACGTGGGGCTGTTGCAGGGAGAGTTCGGCGGCGTCCTCGATGGTGATGATCCGGTCGCCTTCCGGAATGAAGCTGGACAGACAGTTGAGCAGGGTGGTTTTTCCGGAACCGGTGCCGCCGGAGACCACGACATTGAGGGCGCCGCGCACACAGGCCTGGAGGAACATCGACATGCCCTTGGACATGGCCTTGAAGCCGATGAGCTTTTCAATCGTGAGCTTGTCTTTGGCGAATTTACGAATGGTGATGGTCGCGCCATTGAGGGCGCAGGGAGGGACCACGACGTTGACACGGGAGCCGTCGGGCAGACGGGCGTCGCAAATCGGGCTGGATTCGTCCACGCGACGGCCCAGCGGCGAGAGAATTTTGTCGATCACCCGGCGGCAGCTGGCGTCATCGACGAATTTGATCGGGGAGAGCTGGATTTTGCCGGACTGCTCCACGAAGATCGTGCTGGGGCCGTTGACCATGATTTCCGTGACAGTGACGTCGCTGAGCAATTCCTCCAGCGGGCCGAAGCCCACCATCTCGTTGATCACGTCGTAGATCAGTTTATCGCGCAACTGGCGTCCGATCGGCACCCGGTCGGCGGCCAGTTTTTCGTCGATGAGCTGCTCGATGGTTTGACGGAGCAACTGCTGGCTTTCGCTGTTGAGCAGCGAGGGGTTGATCTTCTGGATCAGATAGGGGAGCAGGCTGCGCTTGAACTGCAGAATGAAGTCGGCCGCCGCGTTGGCGGCACCGCTGGCGGCGACGCTGGGGCCCTTGGTCATGACGGGCGCGGCGGAGGGTGCCGGTGCCGCCGAGGGCGGGGTCATCGCGGGCCTGGTCGATGGCATGGGCACTCCCCCGGGCCGGGCAAATCCCGGTCGCGTGGTGCCTCCACCGGCTCCGTATCCTGGCGGTATCGGTCTCATAAAGTCAGTCTCAGGCGCATAGTGTGGCAGCTATCGGCCCGTTCATCAACTCTTCGTTGTCGTCATCAGGCCGGCTGTTCCCATCGGTCCAACGTGTATTCTGCGATCCGCGCGATCACCGCGCACATCGGATGATCGGCGTGATTGTGCATCATGGGCTTGCCGCTGTTGATGCTGAAAGTCGCTTCCGAAGCGATACTTGGTAGATAGGCGGTCACGTCGTGCTGCAGCACCTCCTCGATCTCCGCCTCGGTGATTTCGGAGCCGACCTCCGCGTTGTTGACGATAACCTTGATTTTTTCCAGCTCGATGCCGCGTGACTTGAAGGACTTGATGAGCCGCTGGGTTGCCATCAACCGGGCCAGGTCCCGGCTGGTGAGCACAAATGTCAGGTCCGCTTCGTCCACCGCCGCGTTGGTTGTCGGCAAGTCATAGACCCCGGTGTCCACGATGCAGTATTCGGCCAGCTCGCGGCAGATGCGCAGCGCGGCCCGCGCCTGCTCGTAGTCGAAGCTATAGAAGTCGAAGTCGTCGTTCGGGCAGGCCAGGAATTGGAATCCGAGGCTGTGGTCGGACAGCAGGTTGCGCAACAGACTGCCGTCCAGCGCGCTGCCCTGGGAAATGACATCGGCCACCGTGTGGCGCGGCACCTGGTCGAGCACTGTGAAAAAATCACCCGCGCTCATGCTGTAATCCAACAGCAGCGGACGCGCCTTCAACCGTGCCATGGCGATGGCCAGATTGGTGGCGAAAAGGGTTTTGCCCACCCCGCCGCGCGCGCTGGTCACCGAAACCATATATTGATGTCCCACGCCCCCGGCGGTTTGAAATTGCTCGGCGTAGGCCAACGCGTTGTGGCCGGCATCCTGGCAGGCCTTCAAGATCGCATCCCGGGTGATCGGCGGTGCCAGCACATCGCGCAGATTCATCCGTAATATCTTCTGCCAGGCTTCCGCCCCCTCCGCCCCCTTCAAAACCGGCACCGGATAAATCTTCGGATTCTTCTTGGCCAACTGGGCGATCAGGGCGAACCCGTCACCGTCGATCAACTCCAATTGAATGAAAGCGATATCAGGAGCGGCCGCGGGCACCTTGGCCAACCCCTCCGCCGAGGTCCTGGCCACCCCCACCAGCTTGTGCTCCGAACTGTCTTTTAACGCATCTGCAAATGCCTGTTGGACTTCGGGTAGCGAATGAACCAGAAAAATTTGTGCCATGAGATGCCGTCAGGGTAGGCACTCTTCCAATAACTTTCAACTGGAAGATTGTCAGTGGGCTTGCAAAAGCCCTCAAACATGCAAAAATATTTCAAGTTGACCATGTTTTATTCCATCGCCATTTTGGAAATACAGCCCTGAAACCCGGTGATCATGAACCGACAACCCATAGCGATCCGCATCACCCGCGAAGGCGGTGGCATGCGTATTATGGCGGTGCCCGTCACCATCCCGGAAGATACGCGCCGGTCTGCCAAGACCCAGAAAATCGAGATGCGCGCCGATCCCGCCGAACCCGCCGAACCCGTCCTACAAGCCCCGGAAACCACACCGGATGGGCCGGAAGCCTTTCATGACGAACCTCTTCCCGCTGGAGGCTTGAATGCTTATCAACAGCAAGAACTCGAATGGGAGCAGGCCAACGCCGCCGCCGTCCCGGACATGATGGTGGAGGTCGCGCACCAGACCGCGCCCGAAATCATCGAAGGTGATGTTCATGGGGCTCACGGTGCGAACGGGGTTATCGATGTTGCTGTGCAACCAGAAAAAGAATGGGTACCGGAGCCGGAACAGAAGCCTGAATCCGAGCCGGAGCAACCCTTGGTTGATGCCGCGCCGCAGACACCCGCTATCCCGCTACCCCACCATGACGACCTTCCCGGAAGCGAAGGGCTTTACGTCCTCTGCAACGACCAGATGCTCGGCCCGCTTTCCGAAAAAGAAATTCGCTGCTACTGGGCCGGGGGAAGACTCTCCGGGGACGACCTGGTCTGCGAGTTGGACAACGAACAGTGGCGCCCCATCCGCCAATATTTTGATGTTCCGACCCTTGTCCGGCGCATGCGTGCGCGGCGTTGATCAGGGGGGGAGCCGAAGATGGGGTTCGAACCCACGACCTGCTGATTACGAATCAGCTGCTCTACCACTGAGCTACTTCGGCGCAAAGCTGCATTACAGCCGCCAGAGCATTTGAGGCAAGCGACAAAATCGCTCTTGGCTATGGGCATGAGCACCAGATTGAGACCGCCAGTAGGACCACCCGGTCCTTGGGGACCGGGCATGGGAAAACCGTTGCTTTCGTGGGCCGAAAAGATCATATATCTGGGTATGAGCATTTGGAAGAAAGTCCGACCCAAGCCGACGCCCCATGAATCGCTGCTGCGGGGGATCCCGTTGTTTGCCGATTTGACCCGTGCCGAGCTGTTGGCGGTGGAGGAGATTCTGCATGAGCGGAGCTATCTGGCGGGGGAGATTGTTTTTGAGGAGGGGGATGAGGGGTTGGGGATGTATTTGGTGGTGTCCGGGCGGGTGGAGATTTTGCGCAGCGGGGCTGGGGGAAGGGGTCGCCTGGCGGAGGTGGGTCCGGGGGAATTTTTCGGGGAACTGGCACTGTTGGACGATGCGCCGCGCTCGGCCAGCGCCCGGGCGATGGAGTCGACGCGGCTGCTGGGATTCTTTCAGCCGGATGTGATGAAGACACGTGGATGCCTGGCGGCGAAGATCAACTATCATCTGGCCGCGCTGCTGGCGGCGCGTCTGCGTCAGGCCAATGAAGGCCGCCAATTTCCAGCCCAGGAATAATGAGTAAATCCGTGCATCACCGCAGTGGACTGGACCATCCGTTGGTATGGCTGGTGGTGGTATTGGGAACGCTGGGGGGGTTGTTTTTTCTGAATTTGATCTGGTGGCTTTCCCTGCCGCTGGTGCTTTCGGTGGTGTTCTATTATGTGTGTGCGCCGTTCGTGGACCATATCAAATCCAGGGGGCTGTCCCACGGGCAGGCGTTGGCGGTGTTTTTCATGATTGCCTCGGGGCTGGTTTTGCTGATGTTGTTTGTGTTGTTGCCGTGGATGACGGCCCAGCTTTACCGCCTGCAGGAAAGTGCGCCAGAGGTGGTGGCGACGCTCAACCAGATGCTGCAACGCGGAGCGGAGGATCTGGAGGGCCGGTTCCCGTGGTTGGCGGATGCGGACTTCGCCGCCCAGACCCGCGGCAAGGTGGATGGATTCTGGGATGCCATGGCGGC
>CAZTYG010000103.1:0-7011 GCA_964617445.1 uncultured Blastochloridaceae bacterium | reverse complement strand
TTTCGGCGAGCCCACGAGCGGTCTCGAACCGCCGACCTCGTCCTTACCAAGGACGTGCTCTACCACTGAGCTACGTGGGCAATTGTTAACCGCCTTTTGAGCGTGTCAAATCCGCCAAAATACCCCCGCTTTGCCGCCTTTCGCCGCGCTGCGGGAGTGTTCCCCATCTCTCAGTTTGAGAAACGAGGAACGAAGGTTTTAGATTTTTTCCATCTCCCTGTCAACACCCAGATTCACTTTTTTTATAAATGGGCAGGAATTTTGCTTCCGGAGCGGAAAAAAGAGGGTCAGACCAGAAAGATGGTGAAAGCGAGGTACCCTACCCCTGCCAAGGCAATCAGACCCCCAATCCAGATCAACATGGGCACACCGGTGCCCACTTCCCTGGGTTTGGAGAAAGGCGCGAGGTTCTTAAAGACCTGGGGGCGACCCGATCCCGAGGAACCGGAGAGGTCCACCTTGGTCTCGGTGGAGGGCAGCGGTGCGGCGGCGGCCTGGGTGTCAGACTCGTAGGAGAGCAGGATGTTGCCCAGCATGACCACGTCCTGGCTGCGCAACACGGTTTCGGTCACCCGCTCGTCGTTGACCCGGGTGCCGTTGGTGGAGTTGAGGTCCACCAGTTTGTAATCGCCCCCCTCCTGGTGCAACTCGGCGTGGTGGCTGGAGACGCTGGGGTGTTCGAGCACCAGGGTGTTGTCATCGGCGCGGCCGACGGTGAGCTTGGCGTCGTTGAGTTGGAATACGCGTCCGGCGAATTCCGGGGACTTGACGGTCAGTTTGGGCATGGCGGTAAAGAGACAGGCTAACGGCTGTCGCGCGCTCGATCAATCTCTTTGGCGAAGAGATCGAAAAAATAGGTCGCGTCGTGCGGACCGGGCGAGGCTTCGGGGTGGTATTGGACGGAAAACGCCGGATGTTTGCGGTGGCGAATGCCCTCGCAGGTGCGGTCGTTGAGATTGATGTGGGTCACCTCCGCCTCACCGCCCAAGCTTGCCAAGTCCACGGCGAAGCCGTGATTCTGCGAGGTGATCTTGACCTGTCCGGTGGCCATGTCCTTGACCGGCTGGTTGCCGCCGCGGTGGCCGAACTTCAACTTGAAGGTGCCACCGCCCAGCGCATGGCCGAGAATCTGGTGGCCCAGACAGATGCCGAACAGCGGTGTCTTGCCGATCAACTCCCGCACCGCCTCGTGCGCGTAGGTCACTGCGGCGGGATCGCCCGGCCCGTTGGAGAGAAACACCCCGTCCGGATTGCGGGCCAGCACTTCGGCCGCCGGGGTCGTGGCCGGCACCACCTCCACCCGGAACCCGCGTTCGCGCAGACGCCGCAGAATATTGTATTTGATGCCGAAGTCGTAGGCGACGATGTTGTATTTCACCGGCGGCAACCGGTCGGCCTGGGGATTTTTTTCCAATTGATCAAGGTCCAACCACGTCGGATTATCCGCACCTTCCTCGTCCCAGACGAAGGGCTTGGAGCACGTGACCTCCTTCACATAATCATATCCGACCAGCCCGTGCCATTCGCGCGCGCGGCGCACCGCCTCATCGGCACCAATACCCTCCGTGCTCAATACCGCCTTCATCGATCCCGCCGTGCGCAACCGTTTGGTCAGCGCGCGGGTATCGATGCGGCTGATACCCGGCAGCCCGAAGCGCGCCATATAATCATGCAGCGATTCCTCGCTGCGAAAATTGCTGGTTACCGGCGACAACTCGCGCACCACCAGTCCCGAGGCGTGCGGGCGGTAAGATTCCACATCGCGGGCGTTCACTCCGTAGTTGCCGATCTCCGGATAGGTGAGCGTGACGATCTGGCCCTTGTAGGACGGGTCGGTGAGAATCTCCTGGTAACCCGTCATCGAGGTATTGAAACAAACTTCCCCCTCCACCGTGGCCGCGGCCCCGAAGGCCTCCCCGTGAAACACCGTTCCATCTTCCAAAGCGAGCAATGCGGACATGGTCAGCAAGCTAAAGCCCACCCCGCCCCTTTGTAAAGCACTGCGTCCGTCGAACGGATAGATTGACAAAGCGGGAAGCGGCGATAAATTCCCGCCTCCATGGCAGTTCCTATCTCCCAGGCCTACACAGTGGCGTCCTATGTCATCGGCCAAAAGCTCAAGCGCAACAAGCACTACCCTCTGGTGTTGATGCTCGAACCCCTTTTCCGCTGCAACCTGGCCTGCGCCGGGTGCGGTAAAATCCAGTATCCCGACCACATTCTCAACAAACGCCTCACCCCGGAACAATGCTGGGCCGCGGCCGAGGAGTGCGGCGCCCCCATGGTCTCCATCCCCGGTGGCGAACCCCTCATCCACCCCGAAATCGAACAAATCGTCGAAGGCCTGGTCGAACGCCAAAAATACATCTATCTCTGCACCAACGCCCTGCTGCTCAAACGCAAACTCGACCTCTTCAAGCCGACCAAATATCTGACCTTCTCCATCCACATGGACGGCCTCAAGGAAGAGCACGACACCGCCGTCTGCCGCGACGGCACCTACGAAATCGCGGTCGAAGCCATCAAAGAAGCCGTCAAACGCGGCTTCCGTGTCACCACCAACACCACCCTCTTCGACGGCGCCGAACCCGCAAAGGTCCGCGAGTTCTTCGACGAGATGATGAAACTCGGCGTCGAGGGCATGATGCTCTCCCCCGGCTACAGCTATCAGAAAGCCCCCGACCAGGAACATTTCCTCGGCCGCGAACGCACCAAACAACTTTTCGGCGAAATCCTCAAGGACCGTAAAAAATCCTGGGCCTTCAACCTCTCGCCTAACTTCTTGGAATTTCTCCAGGGCAACGTCGATTACGAATGCACCCCCTGGGGCAACCCCACCTACAACATCTTCGGCTGGCAGCGCCCCTGCTACCTGCTCCAGGACGGCTACGCGAAAAGCTTCCGGGAGTTGATCGAAACCACCGACTGGTCCAAATACGGCCACCGCAGCAGCGAAATCCGCTGCAAAGACTGCATGGTCCATTGCGGCTACGAAGCCACCTCCGTCGATGATACCTTCGGCTCCATGGCCGGATTCATCCGCACCGTCAAAGCCCAGCTCAACTACTAAGCGCCCGCCCCGAATTTTCACCCCGCGCCACGCGTCACCCACCGAATTCCATGCCCCAGAACGACAAATCCCACGCCACGATCGGCCGCAGCGATTGGGAAGGCAAAACCATCGAACCCGCCAATCGCGAAGAACTCAACGAGGCCATCCGCCTCGCCTTCGACTACCGCGGCGACACCACCCTCGTCCTTAAAGATGGCAACACCGTCGAAGGTTTTGTGTTCAACCACGACCCCGCCACCGGCATGCTCCAAATCTTCATCAAAGACGGTAAAGAATCCACCCCCGCCACCGTCAACTTCGACGACATCGGCTCCGTGTTTTTCTCAGGTGCCGACACCGCCTTCGGCCAGTCCTGGGACGCCTGGCAGTCCAAAAGTGCCAAACAGCGCGCTGCCGAAGCCGAACGCCTCCGCCAAAAAGCCGCCGAGCTCGGTCACCTCTGATCTCCATTTGGAGTGCGGTGACAGAGCGCAGCGGCGAAACCGCTTTGGGAACGCCCGGAGGGCGGGGGTTGGCGGGTCATGCTATGGGGATAACTTTCCCGTGAACCGGGGTGACACCGGCTTTTTCCGCCGACCGATGCGGTCGGCCTACAGTTTGGTCCGGGCTGTAGGACGAGCGCCCCGCTCGTCAATGGGCGGCCCCACCCTCGTTCATGGCGGAGTTGTTCCCACTTGCTGATCCATCTCCAAGCAAAGCGGCGTCGCCGGGCTGCCGCCCTCTGCCGCCGCCCTCCATATGTGAATATGGAGTGCGGGGTTGGGATGTGGTTCAGCCTGCGAGGGCGGCGGGGATTTCGAGGGTGACTTTGCTGCCTTCTTCCTCTTTTTCCATGCCTACCAGCGGATCACCAACGGGTTCGCCGAGCTGGACGAGCTTGATGCGGCGGTAGTTGACGAATCCGGTGCCGGCGGGGATGAGGTGGCCCATGATGACGTTTTCTTTGAATCCACGGAGGTGGTCCACTTTGCCAAGGGTGGCGGCATCGGTGAGGATGCGGGTGGTGTCTTGGAAGCTGGCGGCGGAGATGAAGCTCTCGGTTTCGAGGGAGGCTTTGGTGATGCCCAGGAGAACCGGGGAGGCTTCGGCGGGTTTGCCGCCTTTTTCAGCCACGTCTTTGTTTTCTTCTTCAAAGGTGAGGCGGTCCACTTGGTCGCCCCAGAGGAAGGAGGTGTCGCCGGGTTCGGTGACTTTGACCTTGCGCAGCATCTGGCGGACAATGGTTTCGATGTGCTTGTCGTTGATTTCAACGCCCTGGAGGCGGTAAACCTCCTGGACTTCGTTGACGAGGTATTCCTGGAGTTCCTGGGGTCCGCAGACTTCGAGGATTTCGTGGGGAACGACGGGTCCTTCGGTGAGCTGCTGGCCTTTCTTGACCATGTCGCCCTGGTAAACAATGAGGTGTTTGGAGAGGGGAATCTGGTGTTCCTCTTCCATGTTGGTTTCTTTGTCTTTGATGACCAGGAGACGTTTGCCGCGGCTGGTGCCGGCGATGTTGATTTCGCCATCGATTTTGGCGATCTCGGCGGCGTCTTTGGGTTTGCGGGCCTCGAAGAGTTCGGCGACGCGGGGAAGACCGCCGGTGATGTCCTTGGTCTTGGAGACTTTGCGCGGGGTCTTGGCAAGGCGCTCGCCGGCCTGGACTTTCTGGCCTTCTTTGACTTCGATGTGGGCGCCTGCCGGGATGGAGTAGGCGGAGAGAGGAGTGCCGTCTTTGTCGACAATGACGATCTGGGGATGGAGGTCTTCCTTGTGATCGATGATGACGGTGCCGACCTGTTTGGTGGCCTCGTCCACTTCGCGTTTCATGGTGACGCCTTCGATAATGTCGCGGAACTCGATCTTACCGGGTTTCTCGGTGAGAATGGAGACGTTGTAAGGATCCCACTGGACGAAAATCTGGTTCTTTTTGACTTTTTCGCCATCCGGAACTTCGATGACCGAGCCGATGACGACCGGGTAGCGTTCGAGTTCGCGACCGTCGGCGGCCTTAACGGCGATGGAGCCGTTTTTGTTGAGGACGATGTATTTGCCGTCGGTGGCCTGGACGACGCGCATGTCGGTGTATTCGACGAAGCCGTCGTTCTTGGCCTTGATCTGGGGCTGTTTGAAGACCTGGGAGGCGGTACCACCGATGTGGAACGTGCGCATGGTGAGCTGGGTGCCGGGCTCGCCGATGGACTGGGCGGCGATGATGCCGACGGCTTCGCCGAGTTTGGCGGGCTTCATGCTGGCGAGGTTGAGGCCGTAGCACTTGGCGCAAATGCCGCGGCGGGTCTCACAGGTGAGAACGGAGCGGATGCGGACGCGTTCTTGGCCGAGTTTTTCGATGGCTTCGGCTTTGGGTTCGTCAATGAGTTCGTTGGCGGCGACCACGACCTGTCCGGAGACGGGGTCGACGATGTCGTCGCAGGAGACGCGGCCGAGGATACGGTCGGAGAGTTTGACGATTTCGTCATCGCCCTCGTAGATGGCCTTGACCCAGATGCCTTTGACGGTGCCGCAATCCTCTTCGGTGACGATGACGTCGTGGGCGACATCGACCAGCTTACGGGTCATGTAACCAGAGTCAGCGGTCTTGAGGGCGGTGTCGGCGAGACCTTTACGTGCGCCGTGGGTGGAGATGAAGTATTCGAGGACCGAGAGACCTTCGCGAAAGCTGGCGCGAATGGGGCGCTCGATGATTTCGCCGGAGGGCTTGGCCATGAGGCCGCGCATGCCGGCGAGCTGGCGGACCTGGTTGCGGTTGCCGCGGGCGCCGGAGTCCACCATGAGATAAACAGGGTTGATGTCTTTGCGGCCCTTGTTGTGTTCGAGGGTGCGGAACATGACGTTGGAGACGTCCTCGGTGGCCTGGGTCCAGATATCGACGATTTTGTTGTAGCGTTCGCCGTCGGTGATGGCGCCCATGCGGTATTGTTTTTCGACGGTCGTGACCTCGGTGTCGGCCTTGGCGACAATGCCGGATTTTTCCTCGGGGATGATCATGTCATCAATGCCCATGGAGATGCCGGCGCGGGTGGCGTAACGGAAGCCGAGCTTTTTCATGTCGTCGAGGACACGCACGGTGGTTTCGTGTCCGCAAATCTGCCAGCAGCGATGGATGAGTTCGCCGAGGGCTTTTTTGCCGGCGGACTTGTTGTAGAAGCCGAGTTCGGAGGGCCAGATTTCGTTGAAGATGACGCGACCGGGGGTGGTTTCGAGAACGGTGGGAGCGGGGTCGCCGAAGAAAGTCTGGCGGCCTTTGTCGGGGTTCTTGAAGTGGATGGGGTCGTGGAGTTTGACAACGCCCTCGGCGAAGGCGAATTGGACCTCGTTGGCGTCTTCCATGAGGGGAATGCGCTTGGAGTCTATTTTCTCGGTTTTGGCGGCACTGCGTCCGCGGGGTTTGGCGGTGAGGTAGGCGCAACCGAGGGTGATATCCTGGGAGGGGGTGGTGATGGGTTTGCCGTTGGAGGGGCCGAAGATGTTGTTGGGGGCGAGCATGAAGACGCGCGCTTCGAGCTGGGCCTCGACGGAGAGGGGGACGTGGACGGCCATCTGGTCACCATCGAAGTCGGCGTTGTAGGCGGTACAGACCAAGGGATGGACACGAATGGCATCGCCTTCGATAAGGACGGGCTCGAAAGCCTGGACGGAGAGGCGGTGAAGAGTGGGGGCGCGGTTGAGAAGGACCGGGTGGCCGGTGGTGACCTCTTCGAGGATGTCCCAGACGATGGGTTCGCGGCGCTCAATGAGTTTTTTTGCGCTGCGAACGGTGTGGACATAGCCCATCTCCTTGAGGCGGCGGATGATGAAGGGTTCGAAGAGGACCAACGCCATTTTCTTGGGCAGGCCGCACTGGTGGAGTTTGAGATCGGGGCCGATGACGATGACGGAGCGGCCGGAGTAGTCCACGCGCTTGCCGAGCAAGTTTTGGCGGAAGCGGCCCTGCTTGC
>CAZTYG010000102.1:0-7057 GCA_964617445.1 uncultured Blastochloridaceae bacterium | reverse complement strand
TGCGTGAAAAAATCGACCAGGCCCAGAAAGGCGAGGCCGAGAACATCATGGCCCTGCTCTATGAGGTCATCGAGCGCGAGGCCTACCGCTGCGCCATTGACCTCGCCCATGGCAACCAATCCCGCGCCGCCCAATGGCTGGGCGTCTCCCTCCCCACCATTCGCACCCGCCTCCATCAGTTCGGTCTCCACCCCAAACAACAGACCTGAGCAGATATCGGTCACCCTCCGATCAGAACGCGAACGTGAACCCGGTGGTCACCACCACCTCGCGGCTGTCGCTGCCGAATCCCGTTCCCGCCAGCATGTCCCAGGCGATGTGGTCGTTGATCTCGACGATCGTGCCCGCACCCACATTTACCACGGTGGCGTCCGCATCATTGTGCGGGGACTCGGCGAAAACCTCGCCCACCAACCACAGCGATTTCACGATGTTATGTCGCGTGGCGATACCGTAGAAGAAACCGCCCTCGTGTTCGCCGCCGGTGAATGCATTTTCAGCGTTGTATGCGAAGTTCAAATCCAGTTCGGTGGCCCCGAAGGACTTGGTGGCTACGAGCAACCCGCCCAGATTGGTGTCCACCGCCGCGGTCTCCAGGCGTTTGGGCGCGGTAGGTGCCGTTACCTGGAGTGCCGCCGCCAGACTCCAGCCAGAATCCTCGTCCGCCCAGAATCCCCATTTCAATTCGATCCCCGTGTCCAACATACCCTCGTCCCAGCCTCCTTCACCCCGCGCCTTGAATGTCTGGTATCCGGTCTCCACCTGCAGTTGTAGTTGATAGGGCAACCCCACCAGCACCGCCATGGGTGCCTCGATGATGTGAGCGTCCGGCATCCGCGTCCATGTGGTGGACGCTTCCGCTTCCCATTTTCCCGGGTCCAACACGCCGGAATCGTCCACCTCCAGCGGACGCACAGCATGGCCGGCATCCGGGCAGAACGGAGCTAGAATCAGAAGCAGAGCGGATAGGGGAAGTGACAGGGAGGATTTCGTAGGCAGAGAGTTAGCCTATGCTATCTGAATTATGCAAGGATATTTTACTTGAGAATGGCAAACATGGTATCTATCGGCGCAGGATTCCGATATCTGTAGACGGGCGCGCCGAGGTGCGGCGCGGAGTCAATTCGACGTCGGCGACTCTTTCCCCGTGCGGGCGCGGGAGGAGTCATGCCATGAGAGAATTTGCGGCAAGACAAAAACCGCGGCTAAAAAGCAGCAGACAATGCCGATGGTCATGACCAGTCCGAGAGACACCAGACCGACATGTTGGCCGGTCATCATGGAGGCGAAGCCGGTGATGGTGGTGGCGGCCGAAAGCATGATGGCTTTGCCGGTGCTGGAACCGAAAAGCCGCACCTCGCCCTCCTCGCGGTGGCGGTCCACCACATACACTCCGAAGGCGACCCCGATGCCGATGACCAAGGGGATGGTGATGATGTTGGCAGGATTGAACGCGATCTGGAACCAGCCCATAATGCCAAGCATCCACAGGATACCGAGCCCCAGCGGCAGCAGCGTGAGAAGGACGCGTCCGGGATGGCGGAAGTGCATCCAGGTCAGCACCAGAATCGCGGCAAAGGCCATCCATGCGGCCTGCAGGTAGCTGTCGCGCAGCAGATTGATGTATTGAAAGTTCTGCACCGGTGTGCCGGTGGCGGCGGGGTCCACGGAATACAAGTCCGCCACGAACTGCCGGTTCGGCTCCTCTTCCCACACGTTTTCCAGTGGATCGATTTCGATGAGGATTTTCCCGTTCGGGGACTGATACCGTTGCTGCAGCTCGGCGGGGAGGTCCTCCACCGTTGCCGGTTCGCGCAAATTCTGCTCTTTGAGCCATTGTAGTTCCCGTTGCATGCGTCCGAACACCTCCACTTGGTAGTGGTTGAGTCGGCGTCCGGCTTCGGCTTGGTTCAGACCGCGCAGTGCTGCCGACGCCCGCTCCAGCGGAGGGATGATCTTGCCGAAAGTTTCGATGGCGTTTTCCACCAGACGTCCCTGGCCGGCCAGGGAGGCGATTCCGCGGTTGCGTTGCGCCTGTTCCAGTCCCTCGCGCGAGGCCTGCAATAGCTCGTTCAAATCCCGCCGCGCGCGGGCCACGTCCACCTGTTTGCTCACATCGGTGTCCAGCGAGAGCCCTTCCATGATCGTGGCGATTTCCGCCAGCAACGGAGTCTTGGCCTCGGTGTCACGGGGCAGCAGCGTGGACAAGGTGCGGACCTGCCGCACCGAGGGCAGGGCTTCCAATTCCGCCGCCTTGGCCGCCGCCTCATCCAGATGATCCGCCACCACCACGCCAAAAATCGCGTCGATCGATGGCGAGAGAATCATCTTCTTAATCACACGAATCGACTCCATCTTGTCGGACTGGAGATTGAGCAGGTTGTAATCGTAGGTGATGCGGTTGATTCCAAAGGCGGCCACCACCGATACGGCCGCGACGATGCCCAGTGCCAGCCGGGGGCGCGAGAACACCTCGCGGTCAAGTTGTTCGCGAAATGCCGGGCGCACGTGCGGGTCGCGCTCGATTTCATGCCGGCGGCGGCGGTCGCGAACCACGAAAAAGGCGGGCAGCAGAGTGAGGTTGGCGATCACACACATGACCATGCCACTGCCTGCGATGATGCCCAGTTCGGCCAGGCCTATGAACTCATTAAAACACATGGTGAAGAATGCCGCCGCCGTGGTGCTGCCCCCGGTCAGAATTGCCAATCCGGTTTTCGACAGCGTCGTGCGCAGCGCGCCTGGCTCGGAATGCTGCCGTCGCAACTCCTCTTCGTATCGGCCCGTCATCTGTATGCCGAAGTCGATTCCCAGCCCCATGATCATGATCACACAGGCCTGGGAGATCACGTTGAGATGGCCGACGGTCAGAGCCGTCAGTCCCAGGGTCCAGACCAGCGCGATGACCAGGGTCACCAGCGCCATGGCCGGGCGGATGATTTCATGGTAGGAGAGGAAAAACAGGATGCTGATGAGCACGAAAGTGATGATGGCGGCGATGATGGAATCCTTGGTGGTCTGGCGTAGTTCGTCGTCGAGCATCACCGGCTCGCCGGTCAAACCGATTTCGACGCCGGGAAAAGCCGTGCGTGCCTCGTCGATATCGCTCCGCAGCCGGGCAATGCTCTCCCCGTAGGGCGAAAAGGAAGTGGAGTCCCCCTCGGTGGGGGTCAGCATGATCAGCATGATTTTGCCATCGTCGAAGGCGACGTATTCGTTCTCCACCAGCATTCGCCGCATCTCGTCCAATCCCTCCGGCTCGATCACCTCCGGGTTCCCGGCCTGCTCCGGTTTGCGCTCCAGCTCCCGCGCCAGCCGGTCGAGGCTGGCGGCGAACTCGTCCATGAACGGCATAAACTCCTGCCAATTGTCTGCGCGTCGCAGATATTTCTCGTCGAAGCGGGCGTTGACCTCGCGCAACATGCTGTTGAGGTCCAGCGCGGAGCCCGGTTGGGAGAGGATTTCCGCGTAACCGGCCAGTTTGGAGCGGATTTCCTCCAGTTGCTCCATGTCCGCGTAGTGCAGCAGCTTGGGCTCCATTCGGGAGAAGTCGTGGCGGTAGTACACCCGGGTGAAGTCATCGGTGCGCAGCACGAATCGGGAACCGAGGAATTCCGCCGCCCCGCGGTTTTGTGCCGGGTCGTCGGAGGCGATCATCACCACCATCTCCTCCCGGACATCGAATTCTTTTTGATAGGCGATGAAATTTTTGTGGACCGTCGAGTCCTCGCGGATCAGGTCGTTGACATTGTTGACCACACCGAGTCGGAATGCGGCCAGCCATGCGGTCACGGCCAGCAACAGGGCGGAGACTGCAATGATTTTCCAGGGGTGCGCCCAGATGACATCGGCCAGTCTTTCCAACATGCCGCCCAGCCGTGAACGAAATCGAAACATAAGTATGACATCATGCATCAATGATTCGGGTGCTCAACCCCGGGCTTGCAAAAGAAAACCCCCCGCCGGTTCACGGCGGGGGGTTTATAAATCAGGAGCCGGACCGGTGGGTCAGGCGTTGAGTGTTTCGGCGGGCACGGTCTGGACCGGGGTGCCGGAGCGGTTGCTGCGGGCGGCGGCCAGGGCTTTGGACCAGGTGCCGAAGAAACGCGGCTTGCAGGCGGCGGCGAACAGGGCCGGCGCTTCTTTGCGCACGTCTCCGCTTTGCATTTTCACCCCTTTGGACTCCAGCTCGCGAATGCCTTCGACGATCTGTTCGCAGGTCCAGCGACGGCGGCGGCGCACGGCGGTGTAGTCAATACCGGCGCGTTCGACGGCGTTGCCCCAGTTGCCGAAACGACGGCGGGCGGTGGCGATGAGCGGGTTGGCGGTCTCGTCCATCGTTTTGGAGCTGAGGTCGGCACCCTGGGATTGGAGACGGCGGATTTCATCGAGAATGGAATCTTCGTCCCAAGAGCGGTAGCGGTAGATTTCTTCGGGTGCGAGACCGGCACCGGCCAGCGCGGCTTTCCATGAGCCGAAGTGATTGGGTCGGATCGCGGCATAGACCATGGAGTTGTATTTGCTCAGCATCATGGCGCGGAACGAAAGATCCACACCCTGGCTGTAAAGCGCCTGGATTTTTTTGACGATCAATTCCTTGGACCAGTGGTTGTATTTGCGCACTTCCTCGTAGGTGATGCCCGCGGTTTCCACTGCGGCCTGCCAGTTGCCGTAGTAGCGAATACCCGCCGCCAGCAGTTCCTGGAAATTTTTACGGACGTAGTGCGAGTAGAGCGGCTTGCCGCTCGTGTGCCAGTTTTTGATTTCTTCCACCACCAAGGCGGCGGACCATTTTTTGTTTTTTCGTGTGCGTGTCATAAGTTTCTAAAATAATATTGGTTCGAATTAAGACGTTTAAGTTACTGTACTGATTCAAATAGGCAAAAACAATGCCAATTTATCAATTGCATGCCTAAGCCATTGATTATCAACGCTATATTTGTTTTTAGGGATTCTAATGCCCCGCATTTATTTACGATGAGGCGCGATTTCGCCCAGTTTGGCTAATTTTCGCCAGTTATCCCGCACATTCTCGATTGTGATTTCATGCATGCATTTCAGCGTATTTTCAATTTGGCAGCGGCGGCGCAGGCATGGTTGGCAGTGGATTTTTGCGGTGAGAATTTCGACGTGCTGGCCGCGCGGCGCGGTGCGTCGGGGGTCGGTGGAGCCGAAGATACAAAGCACGGGGGTGTTCCATAGAACGGCGAGGTGGGCGGGTCCGGAATCGGTGCTGACGACGACTCGGGCGTGGGCGAGCAAAGACATGAGCAGGTGGATCGGTGTTTGGCCACGCATGTCGATGATGTTGGGGGATCGGGCCGGAAACCACGGGCCGTTGCCAACGAGCACAAAAGTTTCGGCGGGACAGGAAGCGGCCAGTTCGAGGAAACGCTGCCATGGCCATAGCTTGGTGTCCCAGTGGGAGTAGGGGTGGAGCACGGTGTAGTTCCGTGGAAGGAGTCCGTTGGGGAGTTCGGGTGGCCCATTCCATTTCCAACCAGTGGGGCCGGGCGAGTCAGGGCCGGCCAGATGGGCGGCGGCCAGGGCGTAGCGATCGACGGCGTGGAGGGCGTGGTCGGCGACAATTTCGGTGCAGGCCAGCCGCGCACCCTCGCGAGCGGAGGCGAGACCGATCCTGCGTGGCGCGGTGGAGGCCAGGGTCATCAAGCCACTGCGTGCCAACCCCTGGAGGTCCAGAGCCGTGTCGGCCTGCAGTCGGCGCAGCTCGCGTGCCCACTGCAGGATGGCTGTGGCAGGGAAGCCGCCGCGCCATTGTTTGCGGGGAAAGCCGACGACGGTGTCCACCCACGGGCAGGAACGAACCAACGGGGCGTAGTCCTCATCGACGATCCACAATAGTTCCCGGCAGCCGGTGCCTGCTTTGAGGGCGTGGGCCAGCAGCAATGCCTGGGCGACATCGCCCAGTGCGGTGGGCTTGATGACCAGAAACCGGTCCATGACAGGGATGCGCGGATCAAACCGCGTTGGCCAGACGTTCGGCCAGGCGTTCGGGAAGCCCGGCGCGAAGTATCTTTTGTTGCGCCTTGGAAAGATCGTAGGGCACGCGGCGCATTTCCACCGTGCCGCTATCCGGCTCATAAATGGCGTAGCTGGCCCGCCAGTCGCCGTCCCGGGGCTGGCCCACCGAGCCGGTGTTGATGTAATAACGCGAGCCGGGTTTGAGCACCAATCGGCGGTAGAAGCATTCTTGAACGTCTTGGCCGTCCAGGATGAATGCGTTGGGCACGTGGGTGTGGCCGAAGAAGCACATTTGGGTGCGTTGATAGACGAAGCTGGCCTCGGCTTCGCGCGAGGTGAAGACGTAAATCCAACGGGCAGGGCCATCTAATGAGGAGTGGACAATGGAGAAGTCGGCGACGTTGCGCTGCATCGGCAGCGAGCGGAGGAACTTTTTATCCTCCTCGGAGAGGGCCTCTCGGGAGTGGCGCATGGAGACGTAGGCCAACTCGCTGAAGTGCTCGATGGGACGATCTTCCGAGGCTTCTTCGTCGTGATTGCCTTTTACGATCGGACAGCCGAGTGCGCGGACCAAATTAAGGCATTCCACCGGGTTGGCATTATAGCCCACAATGTCCCCGAGGCACACAGTATGGGTTACTTTGTGGTTCTGCATGTCCTCAAGGACTGCTTCCAGAGCCTCTTGGTTGCTGTGAATGTCTGCGAATATCCCGTAGCGCATGGTAGTTGGCCGAGAGGCTACCGACTGAAAAACTTTTTGTCAGCCGGTATGTTCAATTCTTTTTCAAGATTCAGGATGCGCTCGCGGATGACCGGCCACTGGTGTGGACCCTGTTGGGGGTGCTCGTCGTGGGAATTCCATAACTCCAGCCAGTAGTCGTAGGCCTCGCGGTGCTTGCCGGCGTTTTCCAGGCCGTAGCCGACGAAGCGCTCCAGATAGACCGGCGAGCGGGGGCGCTCCGCCGCCAGCTTGTAATAGTGCGCGGCGGTTTCATAGTCCTTCAAACGGTCCCAATAGAGTTGGGCCATTTTCTGGTAAAGGTGGTGTTTTTCCGGAATGGCGGAGATCCCGCGC
>CAZTYG010000101.1:5224-7159 GCA_964617445.1 uncultured Blastochloridaceae bacterium | reverse complement strand
CCACGGATTTTATCCGCCGTAAAACGGCATTTCAGCACTTTTTAGACGGCCTCTGAGAGCGATCCCACGAAGCGACCACCAATTCCAACCATCCCTCCACCTACCAGAATCCACATGCGAATCCATCCCAAAGCAAAGCGGCGTCGCCGGGCCGTCGCCCTCTGCCGCCGCACTCCATATTCGTTTTGAAGTGCGGTGGCAGAGCGTAGCGGCGACACCGCTTGGAGAGCGCCCTACTGATTTTCCCTTCCACCCCTACCCAACCACCGGTAGATTCCACCTATGACCCCCGACCTGCAAGCGGCCCTGGTATGCGAGGATGTCCGGATCGAGGCCTCCGGGTCCAACACTCTGGTCGGAGTCATCAACGTCATCGCCGCACCCGGAATGCCCGTGCGCATCCTCAAACTTTGCGTTTATACGCGCTGGTGCTCCGGCAAGGGCCAGTTCACCCAGCGCACCCGCATGCTCTCCTCCTCCGAGGAAAAAGTGCTCATGCAGACAGACACCCAGTTCCAACTCCCCTCCGAAGAAAACCACGCCACCAATGTCGCCGTTTTCGGCGGCGTCGAATTTCAAGAGCCCGGCGACTACCCGGTCGAAATCCTCCTCGACGGCGATTTGATCCTGCGCTTCAACCTCCGGGTCTTGCAGGTTTCCCATCCCGGTTAAACAATGCCACTGACACTCCCGCTTCCCATGGTGTGGGCTCTCGCCCTCACGCTGCTTTTGCCCGGACTGCTTCCCGCCATTCCATCCGCCACCTGGTCGTTTGAACCCGACGAGGACAATTTTTCGGACAACTCACTGTTGGACCTCCGCCATCTGAACGAGTCCCAGGCGGGTATCCACGGCTTTGTCCACATCCGTTCCGATGGAGTGCTCGCGCTCGGCGACCGCACTCCCGCACGCTTCTGGGCTGTGAACACCTATGTCGGACGCGATGCCAAAGAGCATGAACGCCCACTCTGGAAGCGGGATCAACCGCATGACCTTGCGCGCCACGCCCGCTTTCTCGCCAAACGTGGCGTCAATGTGGTGCGTCTGCACACCGCCCTCAATCCCCGCCTGGCCGATGACGCAAAGCACCCCGCCCTCGACGAGGCCCACGCACCGGAAATCGATTGGATTCAACAGGTCGTCGCCGCCATGAAAAAGGAGGGCATCTACACGGTCATCTCCCCCTACTGGGCCAACACCATGAAAAGCGACGATGCCGCATGGGGCACCGAATGGAAAGAAAAGCACCACGGACTGCTGTTCTTCGACCCGGTATTGCAATCCGCCTACCGCTCTTGGTGGAGGCAGTTGCTGGAACCCGTCAACCCCCATACCGGCATCCCGCTGGCCCGTGATTCCGCTGTGGCCTTCCTGCAACTCCAGAACGAAGACAGCCTTCTCTTCTGGACCTTCAACAACCTAACGGGAGCTTCCCGCACGCGGCTCGGCAGGCACTTTCACGACTGGGCCGCCGCCAAACACGGATCGTCCGAAGCTGCCCTGCGGACATGGAACGGACTGGCAACCCCAGACGACCGCCCACAGGACGGCATTCTTGGGTTCTTCAATCTCTGGGAATTGACCGGTGCGGCAAGGCTGCGCGGTATCGGCAACTCCTCCCGGCATGCCGACCAGGCCGCCTTTCTCGCCCACCAAATGATGGAGTTCAACCGCTCCACCACAGCGTTCTTGCGCGACGAACTCGGCTGCCGCCACTTGATCAACGCGGGAAATTGGAAGACCGCCGATTCCGTCTTGTTGGAGGACCTGGAACGATATGTTTATAGCTCGGCGGATATCACGGCTACCAATCGCTACTTCGGCGGACGCCACGAAGGCGAACACAACGGCTGGGCCATTGTCAACGGCGACACATACGACAACATCAGCGTCTTCCGACATGCCGCCACCGATTTTCCCCTCAATCTCAAACAG
>CAZTYG010000101.1:0-5214 GCA_964617445.1 uncultured Blastochloridaceae bacterium | reverse complement strand
ACCCCATGATGGTCACAGAAAGTTCTTGGGTGTTGCCCAACCAATACGCCGCCGAAGCACCGTTTCTCATCGCCGCCTATTCCTCTCTCAATCACATCTCCGGATTTTTCTGGTTTGCCACGGGCGTCGAGCAGTGGTCGCAACCCCGCTCGGCCAACGGTTACCTGCCCTCCCAGCAAAAATGGACCTTCGCCACTCCCGACCTGCTCGGCCAATTCCCCGCAAGCGCCCTGATGTTCCGCCGGGCGCTGCTACGGGCGGCGGAGCCGGTGCTCGTCGAACACCGCAGCACCGATGCTCTCTACCGCCGTGACATTCCACAGATCGCCGAGTCCCCTTCGTTCGATCCCAACCGCGACGCACCTTACGCACCGCGCACCTCCGCTATTGTGCCCACCACCGATCCGCTGACATTTTTCGTCGGCCCGGTTCATACCCGCTTTCACTCCGATGGACCCGCCCCGGACCACCTCATCCAGGATATCTCATCCCACATTTCGGACGACCGGCGGGAAATCACCAGCCTCACCGGAGAAATCAAACTGCGAACTGGAGATGACGACGGCCATGCCTTGATCGACAGCCCCGCAGCCCAGGGTGTGGCAGGATTTCTTTCCTCACGTCCAGCATTTTACACCCGGGATATGGTCATCCGCTCCGGCAACACCTATGCGACGCTGCTGGCTGTCTCCATGGACGACCTGCCACTGGCCCGTTCCCGTCGTATCTTCGTTCAGGCGGGCACCCAATCCACACCCACCGGCTGGAAAACCGAACCCGCCGAAGACGGCAGACTGCGCGTGGTATCTTTCGGCGGTCCCCCATGGCAAATCATTCGGCCCGACATCAGTGTCGAACTGAGAAATCAAACCGTCACCACCGCGACTGTGCTCGATATGAATGGCATGCCAACAGGCACGGTGAACCTCCACCCGACCGCCAATGGCATTCGCTTCCAATTTCCAGAACAGGCCATGTATCTCCTGCTTCACACGCCTTGAAGATAGAGTCTGTTACAAGGCAATATCCACGTAGAGCGGGAAGTGGCGGCTGGCCCAGCCGGGACGGTCGCCGCCGCGGGCATTCGGCTGGTCGGGCGCGCCTTCTTGGAGCACCACGGCCGCGGGCAGTGGTCGGCCCCAAGCGGCGGACATCCAAATATAATCCATGGTGGCGGGCGCGCTGTCCCCACCCACCGAGGGCAGGGTGATGTTGGCGGAGCGACGGAGGACATCAAATGTGTGTTCGAAGCCGGTGGAGCGCATGGTCGGCAGGGTGGGATCGCTTTCGTAACCCTTGGCAAAGATGTCCGCACCGAAGCCGCCCACCACGAGGATGCGGTCGCGGTAGGGGTCGATCCCGCGCACATGGAGGTCGGCCCGCAATGCCTCCAGCACACCGGCGCGCGCCGTATGTGGGGATTCCGCATCCAGGCTGATCTGGTAGATCACCAACTCACCGGCAGGGGACGGAAATTTTGCCGCCAGCCAGTGGATGCCGGGCGTGTCCGAAACGGATACGGTCCAGGTTTCGGATTCCGGATGCCGGGCGAGAAAAGCATGGCGGCCGGATTGGGGACCGGCCACTTGCGGCGACGATGGTGCGAGTGCGAGACGGGGAAAGCTGCGGCGTCCGAGGTTGCGGTTGAGGGTGCGGAGGGCGTCCATGTCGCGCACACCCTGGACGGCGAGAATGTCGGGCTCCATGCGGTTGATGAGGTGGGCGGCGGCGGCGGTGTGCCAGTCGGCGTGCTCTCCTGTCCCCCCCCGGTGGCCGGCGGGAAAGGATTCCAAATGCCAGGTGGCAATGCGGAGAAATTTGCGCGCCTCCGGTTTGGCGCGCGGTTCTTCGGAATGGATTTCGACGACAGACGCAGAGGCGACGGTGTTCGTAGTGATGGCGAGGATGACGCCGACCGGAATAAATGCCTTGATGATGGCGGCGGCCGCGGCGGGGAAAAAGCGAAGCGGACCGGACGGTGTTTTCATTCGTCCAAAAACCCGGTCAACGGGCTGGTGGCGGAAGCGTGGGCGGAGGGACCGGGCAGGCCCATCTCGTAGGCGGCACGTCCCGCAGCCACCGCGTGGGCAAAGGCACGGGCCATGCGGGCGGGATCGGCGGCGATGGCGATCGCGGTGTTGATCAATACTCCGTCGGCCCCCATTTCCAGTGCGGCGGCAGCATGGGAAGGGGCGCCGAGTCCGGCGTCGATAATGACCGGGACTCCGGCCTGCTCGATGATGATTTCAATTTGCCCGCGGGTTTCAATGCCGCGGTTGGAGCCGATGGGGGCGCCCAGGGGCATGACGGTGGCGGCACCGGCTTCTTCGAGACGCTTGGCGAGCACAGGGTCGGCGTTGATGTAGGGCAGAACGGTGAAGTCCTCTTTGACGAGAATCTCGGTGGCTTTGAGGGTTTCGATCGGGTCGGGCAGGAGGTAGCGGGGATCGGGATGGATTTCGAGTTTCACCCACTTGGGCAATCCGGCGGCGGCGGCAAGGCGGGCAAGACGGACCGCCTCCTCCGCGTTCATCGCCCCGCTGGTGTTGGGGATGATGAGGAACTTTTCCGGATCGATGTATTCGAGGATGTCGGCCTGGGGATCTTTGGCGCCGGTGAGATCGGCACGGCGGAGGGCGACGGTGACCATTTCGGACCCGCTGGCGTCCAGCGCCGCGCTCATGGCCTGCGGGGAGGAGAACTTGCCGGTGCCGACCAACAGACGCGAGTGAAAGACACGTCCGGCAATGGTCCATGGCTGGTGGGGAATCATGGGAGTCGCGTCCGCTGCGGAGGCGGTGGTCATTTGCGCAGGGCAGCGATGGAGGGGAAGACCGGTGCCATGGCTTTGGATGCCTGATTGTGCACAAGTTGCAGGTCGCGGTAGTAGCGGGCGGGCTGCTTGCGCGGAGCGGCGCGGGTTTTGGGGTCGGTCTTGACGTATTTGTCGGTGATCTGCTGGATGCGGACGCGGTCGCCAAGCTGGAGCAGGTGGCACCACAGCGCCTGCAGCGCCGCGCCGTAGGCCGCGCCCTCGGTGGTGGTCAGGCCGATGACTTCGGTGTCGAAGACATCCGCCATGATTTGACGCCAAAGAGGGTTGTTGGCACCGCCGCCGGTGACGCGGATTTGTTTGGGGCGCAGACCAAGGTCCTTGAGACGGTCCAGACCATAGTTGAGACCCAGGGCAACGCCTTCCATGGCGGCGCGGGCCATGTGGGCGCGGGTAAAATTGGCCGAGTTCATGCCAAAATATACAGCGCTTGCGGTGGGGAGGTTGGGCACACGCTCGCCCTCGAAGTAAGGCAGCAACAGCAGGCCGTCGCTGCCGGGATTGATCGTATCGGCCTCTTTGGTGAGGGCTTCGTTCGACCAGCCGAAGGCGTTTTTTACCAGCTCGGTGGCAACGGTGACGTTCATCGTGCAGATCAAGGGCAACCAACCACCGGCGCTGTCACAAAAAGCGGCGACCTCCCCGGCGGGGTCGATGACCGGGCGGGATGAGTAGGCGTACACGGTGCCTGAGGTGCCCAGGCTGGCGGTGACAACGCCGATCTTGGTGTTGCCGGTGCCGATCGCGCCCATCATGTTGTCGCCGCCGCCGGCGGCCACCAGGGTGCCCGGCTCCAAGCCCATGCGTTTGGCCTGCATCGGCAACAGACGCCCGGCGGGTTGGGCCGAACTGGTGTCGATTTCGGGAAGTTTGTCGGCCAGGTTCGAATCGATGGCGGCGACCGCTTTGGGCTCCCAGTTGCGGGTGCGGGTATTGATCAGCCCGGTGCCGGAGGCGTCCCCGGCCTCCATGCGCATCACACCGGTCAGGATGTAGTTGAGATAATCATGCGGAAGCAGAACCTTGTGGAGTCGGTTGTAATTCTTCGGCTCATTTTGTTTGAGCCATGCGATCTTGGAGGCGGTAAAGCCGGCGGGAATGCCGTTGCCGGTGAGATGAAGAAGTTTTTTGATCCCACCCATTTTTTTGACCAGCGCCTCTGCTTGGGTCGCGGTGCTGGTATCGCACCAGAGCATGGCCGGGCGGATCACCTTGCCGTGTTCGTCCAGTGCCACGAAACCGTGCTGCTGGCCGGAAACCGCCAGTGCTTTGACCTCTGCGGGCTTCGCTTTCGCCGCTGCCATCGCCTGCTTCACGGTCTTTTCCATCGCCGCCACCCAGACCGATGGCTGCTGCTCTTTGTGCCCGATCGGCAGCCCCTTGATCAAATCGTAAGAAGCGGTGGCGCTGCCCGCGATTCTGCCGTCCCGAATGTCCACCACAAGGGCCTTGGTGCCCTGGGTGCCGCTGTCGATACCGATCACATATGTACTCACAAGGCGAAAGCCTAGCGGGGCGTCCCAATAAATCGAGCCTTTAATCGGCCCATCCGTCCTCGCCGTTAGCACCCCCCCGATTTTTCTGAGTCATTCACGTGAATGGTTCAGGGAATTTCTTTGAAGTGTTCACGTGAATGGGTGAAGGATACGCGAGAAATCAGGAGGCGGGGCGGGGGGAAGGAGGCGGAAAAACCGCTTGAGCCGCCACATGGCACCGATAGTCTGGACGTTCCCGATGGCCATCTTTGACAAACCTTCCTACGGTCGGCGCCGACCTTCCCGCAACAAGAAACGGGAAATCCCCCAAGGTCTTTGGACCAAGTGCCCGAACTGCGGCGAAGTCCTGTATAACAAGGGCCTCCAGGCCAATATCAATGTCTGCACTGCCTGCGAACACCACATGACTCTCGGTGCCCATGAACGGATCGGCAGCGTGGCCGATCCGGGCACCTTCGAGGAAACCGACCCGACGATGCTTTCGGTGGACATTCTCCAATTCACCGGCGTCACCAGTTACCCGGACCGTCTCAGGAACTACCGGGCAAAAACCGGCTTGAGCGACGCGGTGGTGGCCGGGTCCTGCAAACTCCACGACCGTCGCATCCAGATCGCGGCGATGGATTTTAATTTCCTCGGCGGCAGCATGGGATCGGTGGTGGGCGAGAAAATCACCCGCGCGATCGAACGCGGCGTGGAGGAAGAAACCCCGGTCATCATCTTCTGCGCCTCGGGAGGTGCAAGAATGTACGAGGGCATGTTCAGCCTCATGCAGATGGCCAAGACCAGCGCCGCCCTGCGCCTGCTGGCGGATAAAAAACAGCCTTTTATATCGGTGCTCACCAACCCGACCATGGCCGGCGTCATGGCCAGCTACGCCACACT
>CAZTYG010000100.1:0-7182 GCA_964617445.1 uncultured Blastochloridaceae bacterium | reverse complement strand
GCGGTACGATGAGCGGATTGGAAAGCGGACCGGGCATTTGTCAGCGCAACCAGAATAACTTGGCGGAGTTCAATGGAGGATGACGTGTGCCGCGGAATCGTGCACAGTGGACGCGAAAGCCGATGAACGACGAACCGAGTGATGTGGAGTTGATGCGGGAGATCGCGGCGGGCGACAACACGGCCATGCAGCTGTTGATCGAGCGCCACCAACAGCGCGTTTACGGCACCGCCTGGCGTATCTGCGGCGGTAACCACGACGCCGCCGAGGAAACCGCCCAGGAAGTTTTTATCCGTGTGTTCAAGGCCGCCCCGCGCTATCGCCAGGAGGCGCAATTCACCACCTGGCTCATCACTATCTGCCGCAATTGCGCTCTCACCCGGCTCAAGCGATCGAGTCGCTCGCCGCTGGTGCCGGCGGTCGGCGACGACGGCACGGCATGGGAGTCGGCCGACCCGCGCGCGCGGACGGCGGACCAGGAAATCGCCGGACGCGAGACCGGGGAGGCCATCCAGCGTGCGCTCGCGGAGCTGCCCGAACCCCAGCGCACCGCCGTTGTCCTGCGCGAATATGAGGACATGGACTACGAACAGATTGCCCGTGCCATGAAAACCAGCGTTTCGGCGGTAAAGTCGCTGTTGTTCCGCGCGCGCGGCGCTTTGAAGGAAAAATTGGCCGTGTATTTGAACGCAACTTGAGTGCATAACGGAGGTTGAATGTATGAGACCCATGAATCATCCGATCAAACACCCCCAGGACTCCGCAGACGACGCGCGCCTGCGGGCATTGCTGCGCGGTGCCCCGGTGCCGGAGCCGCCGCCCGGATTCGCCGACCGCGTCATGCGCCGCCACCGGGCGGAGCAGAACGCCCCGGGCTGGCGGGAACGTTGGGCGGCGGCATGGGAAGCCTTTGACTGGCGTCCACGCCCGGTCGCCCTCGCCGCCCCTGCTCTTGCTTTGGTGATGGTGGGATTGCTGTTGGTCGGCAGGGAGCGCCACACGGCCCCGGTCCAGCCGCCCCGCTACACCCAAGAGGAAATCTTTTCGGGCTTCGAGGCCTTGGCCGTCTATCAGGAAGGAGTCGAGTTATGGAATTTCGATTGGTGAACCCTCTGTGGTCGGCGGCGGCGATCCTCGCCCTGTTGATGACCAACCTTCCCGCCCAGCCGGGCGGGGAACGCGAGCGTCCGGAACGCGGTGCACGCTTGGAGCGACTCGAACGCGCGCGCGGAGAGGACCGGCAGCGTCCCTTCCTGGCCGCCGCCTCCCCCCAGTTCGCGCCCATGCTGCGGCTCGCATTTCTCTCCGAGGAGCAGTTGGAAAAAGCCCTGCCGGAATGGCCGCGTTACCAACAGATGGACGGACCCGCGCAGGGCCGTTTCCGCCGCCATTTGGAACGTTTCCGCGAGAACATTCGCGGGGAGGCGCTGGCCGCTGCGGAAGAATGGGGCATCACCCTGCAAGAAGACCGGCGGGACGCGTTCATTCGCTCCTACTGGCACCAGCGGATGGCCATCGAGCAAAGGGTTCGCCAGGCGGCCGAGGCCGAACTGGAGCGCGCCCACGGGGAATTGCGCCGCTCTTTGGGCACCGAATTTTCCACCGCCCCGTGACGGCTTGGAATTTCCATTGCCAAAGCCGCGCGCGCGCCTACTTTCTTGGGGCGTGGAAGCCGAATTGCAGTCTCTTATTGATGCCCAGGAACTAACCCCCGATCTCGCCAAAAAGCTCCTGGCGCTTTCCCCCGGCTCCTGTTGCCGCCATAAAAGCTGGGGCACGGGAAAAATCACCACCTGGGACACCGCCCTCAAACGCATGTCCATCGACTTCGTCGGCAAGCACGGCCACTCGATGGAATTCCAATACGCCGCCACCTCGCTCAAACCCCTTGAGGACGGCCACATCGAAGCGCGGGTGATGACCGATCCCGCCGCCGTCAAGGCCCAGGCCGACTCCGACCCCGTCGCGTTGCTGAAGAACGCGGTCGCCAGTCTCGGTAAAGAAGCCACCCCCGACCGCATCGAGGCGGTCATGGTCCCCGCCATCATCCCCGCCACCGCATGGAAAAAATGGTGGGAAGCCGCCAAGCGGGCCATGAAAAAGGACCCCCACTTCGTTGTCCCCTCCAAACGCACGGAAGCCATCGGCCTGCTCGACGCCCCCGCCGACAACGAGGCCCAGGCCCTCGAATCGTTGACAAAATCCGTCGGCATCAAGGCCAAATCCATCGCCTTGGAAGAGATCACCCGCCATTGGAAAAGCATTCAGAATAAAACCTCGGTCGAAGAAGTCCTGACCATCGTGGACACCACCCTGGCCAAGGTTCCCTCCTCGCAGGAGGCCCTCGGACTCGAACTCCACCTCTCCCGCTTGGAATTCCTCGAAGCCGCCGGACGCGCCCCCGACCCCGAACGGCTCCTCGGCCTCTTTTCCTCCAATCCCCGCGACATGGTTGCCCTCATCGAACAACTCCCCGGCGCCCGCCAGGCCCGTTGCCTGGAACGTGTTCTCCAAGCCAAAGGCCCCCACTGGCCGGAAACCGCCGCCTTGGTCATGCCCCACGCCAATAGCCGCCTGGCCGAGGTCATCATTCGCACCTTTCGCGAAGCCGGACGCGAAGAGGAGATCATCACCTTGGTCACCCGCCTGGTCCGCGAACGCAGCCTCAATCACGACTTCCTCATATGGCTCGGACGCAACCGCAAGAGCCCCATGGCAGCACCCCTCATCAACGTCGATCTCTTCTACGTCATCCTCACCGTCCTCGAATTCGATCAGATGGGCGGCACCCGCAAGGCTGGTCGCCTCAGTGATTATCTTCTCAGCGACAAAGGATTCCTCGCCGATATGCTCGCCGACGCCAGCGAGGACCAAGTCCGCGACGTGGTCCGCGCCCTCATGCTCACCGCCGCCTACGACGAATTGGATAAACGCTCGCTGCTGGCCGCCCTGGTCAAACTCTACCCCTTTGTCCAAAGCATGATCACCCGCGGCGAAGGAACCACCGGAAAATCCGAGTCCTCCTCCCAGTCCCTCATCGTCTCCTGGATCAGCCTGGAACGCCGCCGCGCCGAATTGGAAGAAATCGTCAACAAGAAGATTCCCGAAAACTCCAAAGAAATCGGCGTCGCCCGCTCCTACGGCGACCTGCGCGAGAACCACGAATTCAAGGCCGCCAAAGAAATGCAGAACGTCCTCATGCGCCGCAAGGCCGAACTCGAGGCCATGCTGGTCAACGCCCAGGGCACTGACTTCGCCGATGTTCAAACCGACGAGGTCAACATCGGCACCACCGTCGATCTCGAAGACATCCAGACCGGCGAAAAACTCGAATACACCATCTACGGCGCCTGGGACAGCGCTCCCCAACACGGTGTCATCTCCTACATGACCCCGGTCGCCGCCGCCATGCTCAAGAAAAAAATCGGCGACGACCTGCCCCTCACCCTCGAAGACGGCGGCACCCGCCGCGTAAAAATCACTGCCATCTCCAAAGCCCGCGTTCCCGTCCCCGCAACCTGACGCCATCACATCTTCCCTCCAATAAACCGCAACCGAAACCCGAACCCCAAACCCCCACCCCCTCATGAGCTGCACCAAAATTCAATCCGTCCACGCCCTCGAAGTCATTGATTCCCGCGGCAATCCCACCATCGCCGCCCGCGTCGTCCTCAACGGCGGAGCCGAGGGATACGCCATGGTCCCCTCCGGTGCCAGCACCGGCATCCACGAGGCCGTCGAACTTCGCGATGGCGACAAGACCCGCTACCTCGGCAAGGGCGTGAGCAAATCCGTGGACAACGTGAAGAAAAAAATCGCCCCCGCGCTGGCCGGCAAAGACGCCTGCGACCAGGTGGACATCGACCGCACCATGATCAAACTCGACGGCACCCCCACCAAAAAAGCCCTCGGTGCCAACGCCATTCTCGCCGTCTCCCTGGCCAACGCCCGCGCCGCCGCCGCCCAGCTCCGCCTGCCCCTCTACAAATACCTCGGCGGCCCCAATGCCAAAGTCCTCCCCGTCCCCATGGCCAACATCATCAACGGCGGCGCCCACTCCGACGCCCCCATCGACTTCCAGGAATTCATGGTGGTGCCCAAAGGCCTCCCCACCTTTCGTGAGGCCGTCCGTGCCGGTTGTGAAATTTTCCACGCCCTCAAAGCCATCCTCCATGATCGCCACCTCGGCACCGCCGTAGGTGACGAGGGCGGCTTCGCCCCCAAACTCGCCTCCACCGAGGACGCCCTCGAAGTCATCGCCCAGGCCGTCAAAAAAGCCGGCTACAAATTCGGCAAGGAAGTTTTCATCGCCCTCGATGTCGCCAGCAGCGAGTTCTACGATGCCGAAAGCAAAAAATACGTCTTTAAAAAATCCGACGGCCGCAAACTCTCCGCCGAGCAACTCGTCGCCTTCTACCAGGAACTGCAGAAAAAATACCCCATCATCTCCATCGAAGACGGCAACGCCGAGGAAGACTGGACCGGTTGGAAAAAACTCACCGAAGCCATGGGCCACAACACCCAGCTGGTCGGGGACGACCTCTTTGTCACCAACGTCGATTTCCTGCGCAAGGGGATCGAAAAAGGCGTTGCCAACTCCATCTTGGTCAAAGTCAACCAGATCGGCTCGCTCACCGAAACCCTCGACGCCATCGAGCTGGCCAAAAGCCATCACTACACCTCCGTCATCAGCCACCGCAGCGGCGAGACCGAGGACTCCACCATCGCCGACATCGCCGTCGCCACCAACGCCGGCCAGATCAAGACCGGCTCCTTCTCCCGCTCCGACCGCCTCGCCAAATACAACCGCCTGCTTCAAATCGAAGAAGAACTTGGCAATAACGCAACTTATGGGGTAGCCTCCTGATTGGATGGCCGCCCGCAGCAAGTTCTTCAACCCCAAATCCATACGCACCTCCGCAAGGCAGGGCGCGCAGGGTGATTTCTGGCACAAACTGGTCCCGGTGGCCTACGCCCTCCTGCTGGCTGCCACCATCGCTGTCGGTGCCGCCATGTTCTACCCATTGATTGAACGCCATCAATCCCACGCCGCACGCAAACTCGCCATCGAACAACAAATCGCCATGGAGCAGTCCCGCCACCTCCATCTCCAGGAAGAACTCTACGCCCTCAAAGACGACCGTTTCTACATCGAGCGCATGGCCCGCGACCGCCTCAACTTCGCCCGCGAGGGCGAAACCATTTTCCGTTTCCAACCCTACTCATCCCCGGAAACCGGCTCCGGCCGGTAACAGCGGCGTAAATTATGGAGTGCGGTGGCAGAGCGCAACGCCGACACCGCTTTGGCAGCGCCCGGAGGGCGGGAGTCGGCAACTCACCCTCCCGTTCATGCGCCACCGCCCCCCACCTACAAAGATAAATAAGATCACCTAATTCCAAACGATCTTTCTTGTCAGCTTAACTGAAACTGATACTCTCCGCTTCTGTATGAGCAAAACTCCCATTCGCGTTGCAGTGACCGGTGCCGCCGGTCAAATCGGTTACTCCCTACTTTTCCGAATCGCCTCCGGCTCCATGTTCGGCCCCGACCAACCGGTCATCCTTCATTTGGTGGAAATCCCCCAAGCCGAACAGGCCCTCGAAGGGGTCAAAATGGAACTCGACGACTGCGCTTTCCCCCTGCTCCAAGATGTGGAATCCGCCACCAACCCCGACGACGGCTTCCAGGGTGTCAATTGGGCGCTCCTCGTCGGCAGCGTCCCCCGCAAGCAGGGCATGGAACGCGGCGACCTGCTCGGCATCAACGGCAAAATCTTCACCGGTCAGGGCAAAGCCCTCCAGAAAAACGCCGCCCCCGACGTCCGCATTCTTGTCGTCGGCAACCCCTGCAACACCAACTGCCTCATCGCCCAGCGCAACGCCCCCGAAATTCCCGCCGAACGCTGGTTCGCCATGACGCGCCTCGATGAGAACCGCGCCAAGAGCCAGTTGGCGGTGAAGGCCGGCGTCCACGTCACCCAGGTCTCCAACGTCGCCATCTGGGGCAACCACTCCGCCACCCAATACCCCGACTTCACCCACGCCAAAATCGGCGGCAAACGCGTCGTCGATGTCATTTCCGACCACGACTGGCTCAAAGGTGATTTCATCAAAACCGTACAACAACGCGGTGCCGCCATCATCAAAGCCCGCGGCTCCTCCTCCGCCGCCAGCGCCGCCAACGCCGTGGTGGACACCGTCCGCTCGCTCACCACTCCCACACCCGCCGACGATTGGACCAGCGTGGCGGTGTGTTCCGACGGCAGCTACGGGGTGGAAAAAGGCCTCATCAGCTCCTTCCCTGTGCGCACCAACGGTGCCCATTGGGACATCGTTCAGGGCCTGGACATCGATGCTTTCAGCCGCGGAAAAATCGACGCCACCGTCGCCGAACTGGCCGAGGAAAAGGCGCTCGTCGCGGACCTGATCCCCTGATGCCCCGACCGGGAGTTGATGAACTGGCGGATGGCGTGCTGCGCGGCGACGCCACCCTGCTCTCCCGTGCCATCACCCTCGTCGAGTCCAACGCCCCGGCCCACCAACAGGACGCCGTCGCGCTGCTGCACAAACTCATGCCCCGCACCGGGCGGGCCAAACGCATCGGAATTACCGGCGTCCCCGGCGTCGGCAAGTCCACCTTCATCGAGTCCTTCGGCCTTCACCTCTGCCGCGACCACCAACTCAAAACCGCCGTCCTCGCCATCGACCCCTCCAGCACCCGCACCGGCGGCTCCATCCTCGGCGATAAAACCCGCATGGAGGAACTCTCCCGCCACCCGCTGGCCTTCATCCGTCCCTCGCCTTCCGGTGGCACCCTCGGCGGCGTCACCCGCAAAACCCGCGAGTCCCTCCTGCTCTGCGAGGCCGCTGGCTGCGAGGTGGTCCTCGTCGAAACCGTCGGCGCCGGCCAGAGCGAAACCACCGTGCGCTCCATGGTCGATTTTTTCCTCGTGCTCATGCTGCCCAACGCCGGCGACGAACTGCAGGGCATCAAAAAAGGGATACTGGAGATGGCCGACGCCCTCCTGGTCAACAAGGCCGACCTCGATCCCGCTGCCGCCGAACGCGCCCGTGTCCAATACCAGTCCGCCCTCCACGGTCTCGGCTCCCCCACGCCGGGATGGAAACCGGTCGTCGCCCCCGTCTCCGCCCTGAAAAACCAGGGCGTGGCCGAAGCATGGA
>CAZTYG010000099.1:1302-7254 GCA_964617445.1 uncultured Blastochloridaceae bacterium | reverse complement strand
GTGCCGCTCAGATGCTCGAAAGTGATCCTGTGGAGAATGCCGCCATCCTTCAAAGTGGTGAGATCACTGTACGCGGACGGACCTGCCTCCAAGGTTCGTTTGACAGGCCAGGTTTGACCCTCATCGAAACTGGCGCGCACGGTCAGGTTCAAACGGTCACACGCATGGCCCCAGCCACCCTGGAGATCCCGTGTTAACGAGTCGGGATTAGAGAAAAGAAGTGCCCCGTCCGGGTGGCGATGGAGGGACGCAAAACAGATGGGATCAATCAGCGTCTCGTCCGATACCACCGGAGTCCAGTTTCCGCGACCGTCCGGGCTGATGGAGACGAAGCGGCGGTTTCGGGGCGAGTTCTGCCGCATGTTGAGCATGACGCGACCGTCCCGGAGTTCCACCACCACGCCTTCGTTGCTGCACTCATCCGGGGGAAGTTCGGGCAGACCACCGGCATGCCAGGTTTTGCCGTGGTTGTCGCTGTAAAGAGTTCCGGCGCGATTGGGAAGATGGAAGTTGAGCGCCTTTGATAGCCAGATGGAGGCGATCAACCGGCCTGAACTGTGCTGAATGCCATGACCGGGTCCAATGGCCAGGAGTTTCCAATCGTAAGTCCCGCGGAAATCCTCGAATACGGAGGTGATTTCCACCGGCCTGCTCCAGGTGGCACCCTCATCGCGGCTGACCATGTGATAGGCCCGCCGATACAAACAACAGAAGAGGGCATGCACTTCGCCGGTTTGATGGTCGGGAATGCAGGTGAAATTATTGAGAGTGGCCTCGGGGAAGTGATGATGGTCAAGGACGCGAACGGGAGCTTCCCAGGTGACACCGCCATCCGTGCTGCGTCGCATCAGGATATCGATGGTATCGTGATCGCCGCCGTCATGTTGGCGGGCTTCGCAGTAAGCCAGCACGGCGCCGCCGGGGGTGGTGACCAATCCGGGAATGCGGTAGTTGTAATAACCGCCCTGGCGGGATTCAAAAAGGGATTGTTTTTTCATCAGAGCGGTTGTGATAAAAGTTTCAGGCATTGCTCAGCGGCGGTGGCTAACTTTTCCGGGTTCACGCGTGGGAGGGGGCTGCGGGTAATACTTTGAATGGGCACACCTTGCAGGCGTAGTACCGTTTTCATGGCGGCTAAAAAATTACCGCTTTCCAGCAGGAGTCCAATCATCGCAATGGATCTGAGCTGCAGTTCGCGGGCTTGTTTCAAGTCGCCCCTTTGAAAAGCCTGGAAGAGGTTCAAATACAACGGGGACGCAAAGTTGTACGTGGAACCCACACAACCCAAGGCACCGACGGCCAGAGCACCGAGCAGGACTTCGTCACGGCCCCAGAGCATCTGATACCTTCCATCGGCCACATGTGAGGCCGCCAAAAAGTCATCCATCGTTTCGTGGGTAAACTTGACCCCGGCCAGGTTGGGGATTCGTCCGTCCACGAACTCCAGAAAATGGGATACGCGCAGATGCACGCTCGTCATAGAGGGCAGATGGTAAAAGTAGAAAGGCAATTCCGGTGCGGTGCCCGCGGCCTGATGGCACCAGTCGAAAAGCCCGGTCAAGCCTTCCGGTTTGTAAAAGCTAGGAGCAAGTGCGGCGGTGGCATCGGCTCCGATTGTTTTGGCATGACGTGCCAGACGACATGTTTCGACCAATGCATTGTGTCCGGTATGAACAAATAGTTTCATGTCTTCGGGAAGAGCTTTTCGCCAGGCTTCGGCCAATAACTCCCGCTCCCCGCTGTCCAAAGAGGCCCATTCACCCGTGGTTCCGTTGATAAAAACTCCCGTGACGTTGCGCTCGTGAAGAAATTGGGCCAGCGGTGCGACGGCGTCGATATCCACGGACCCGTCCTCACGGAAAGGCGTCGGCGGTGCGGCGATGAGTTGAAGGGTTGCGGCAATGGAGTGGGTCGGGAGCAGTTTCATGGTCGGGTCCTTGCGGATTCAAGCTCCTCTTTACCCGCCCAGATGTGACGGGAAATCAAAGCCTGTCTTTTCCGGGGGCTTGCACCCAAAAGATTGTGCAGGAGTTGGACATTTGAATGGAGCGGGCCGTCCGGATCGGGAGCCATGAAAAAGCTGATCCGATAAAAGAATCCCAGCTGCATGATGCGACGGTACTCAAGCAGCAGCGCGGCACACTCGGCGCGGGCCACCAGTGCAACGTGGAAATCCACTTCCGCCGCGGCCGATGAGAAGAGCGTGCGCGCCGCATCCGCCTTGTGGGCCAGGGGCAGGAGTTCTTCAAGGTCGGTTGCATTCAGGCGCGCCAGCGCCAAGGCATGGGACTCAAGTGCTTCACGCAGGATCAACTGACCGCGCACATCCTCGTGGCCCACCGGCCGGATCCGGGTGCCGCGTCGCGGCAGGGTCTCAAGCAGCCCTTCGTGCTGGAGTTGCAACATGGCTTCGTGCACCGGAGCCGTGCTCATCCCCAAGAGCCGGGCGACTCCCCGCCGGTCCAGAGAATCGCCCGGTTTCAACTCCCCGCTCAACAGGCAGTGCAAAAGCCGGTCATAGGCCTCTTGTTTGCGGGAATTTTTTGTGATGGTGCGCTTACCCATGGGACCGCTTTGATATATCACGTAAAATATCAAAGTGGGCCTGTTCCTGTCAATTCGGGATTGGCTTCATGTGCAGGGTGCCTCGGCCCAAAAAAATGATTCTACCTATTTAATATTTCGGAAAGATTCGGCAAAATGATTTGAGGGCAGAATCATTTTTCGGAGATCCCGCTACTCGAAACTTCGCAATAGACCTCTCAAGTTTCAGGTCGCCACCCGCCACCCGAACCTTGAACCCCGGAGGATGAGGTCAAGACCGTTCGGCGCGGCGAAAGGCTTCCATCTCTCGCTTCAGCGGCTCCCAGTAAATTCGATCTTTTTCCTGTTCGGCCCGCACTTCAGCGTCAAGAGCCTCACGCAAGTGCGGCAGATCGGGATGAATCGCCAGCTCAAGTAGTGGGCGCTTGGGAAGCAGTTCACGGGATTTGTCTGGATAGCGCGCAACGAGGTCAAGAAGTTGATCGGGAGATCGGCACTCCAGCAGCCAGAACTGGACCCACTCAGGTCTTGGGCTTCCCAGGTTTTCAAGAATATGAATAGAGACCAACGTCTCGATGACCGGCCAGTCTTTGCTGCGTTGGGTTTTCTTGGCGTCAACAAGATCGGGCACACTGAGAAGATGAAACTCCGTACCATCATCATCCACCAAAACGGTGCGACGGCCCCACAATGTTTCGAAGTCCGGCAGATCGCGGAGCTTGGTCATGATGTCAACCCGGATGCCCGCACTCACTCCGTCTTCACAACGGAAATGCACAGCGTGTCCACGGGCCAGGATCTGTGGATCAAAGCGGGGCACGGCGATCCGTTTGGCTTTGAGGGACTCAAGGGCAGTGAGGAGATGATCAAAATTGGCCTCATCGGCCATGATCAAAAAATCGACGTCTTTGCTAACTTGCGCCGCGCCGTAAAACACGCAGGCCTGCCCGCCCATGAGCAAGGTCCGGGTGCCACTGTTTTGGATCGTAGAAAGGACATGACGGATCGGGGTCGGGATCAAGGCTTCCTCCCATGGCTAAGTATTGTGCAAATATTTTTTCGCTTTCCCGAAAGCGCTCCATGGGCGTCAGTCGTGCCCACTCCTGCCACTCTTCAGGCCAGTCTTCAAATCTCACAATCCAAACCTAACATTGCCCGGCCCGCTTGTCGAGAATACCTCTTGGAATGGAAGTCTCTCCTCATTCCCCCGTGCCGGTACCCCACGTGATTTGCAAAACGTGGTTCCGAAACCGGCGGTGGACCCTCCAGCGCCGGAGGCGCGTAAGCACAACCTACGAAATCATCACTGCCCAACAATCATTTTGCCAATCCGTCGCTCGGAATTTTGGCAGAATGATTATTTTCGATCACCCGCGACTCCGAAATTCTCCCTTCAAGTCTCAGGTTTCACGTCTCATCCCTCAGCGTGCTCCGTTCACTCAGCCGTCGTCTTCCACTCGGCAAGCGGGGTGGGGCGGGTGAGGGCGGAGGTGCCGGTCCAGGTGGCGGGTAGCGGGACCTGCGGAGAGTTGAAACTACGGATGTCGCGAATGGGCGCGCATGCGGAACCAGGAGTTTCGGGAGGTTTGAGTGAGCGCTTTAGCGCTTCGGTCCTCCAACCCGGAAACAAACCAACGGCTAAGGCCAATGCCTTCCACCAATTCAAGCCATGATATGGCCGCAAAAAGGCACAAAATCCGCAAATACGGAAGAAATAATGAGAAGCGCCGATTTTTTGAGCCTCTTGCGTCTTTTTGTGGCGACGCTTCCTGCTCATGGAGATCATAGACAACCCACTGATATAAAGAAATTTACGGATGTTTTATTGAAGCCATTGGCTTAAAACGGAATCCCGTTGGGCTCGGTGCCCTTGGGTCCGAAGTCGCTCTCCTCCCCACAATTCGAGGAAAATGGATTTACGCCCACCCTTGACCGCACAAAAGTAGTGTGCAAGGTTGTTGTGTATGAAAAATATAACTCTCTCGGCACCGGAGTCTATTTTGAAGTGTGGTCGCGAGATTGCCCGCCAACGCCATACAACATTGAACCAAATGTTCAGGGACTGGCTGCAATCTCTCGCAGGTCCTGAAAATAAATTGGCGGGCTATGAAGCCATGATGGCCGACCTCGATTCGCGTGTGCGTGTAGGAGGCAGGCGTTTTACCCGGGACGAAATGAATGAGCGCTGAGTTCTTCATCGACACCAATGTTTTGGTTTACTCCTTTGATGAGACGGAACCGGAAAAGCGGGTCCGATCCCGCCAACTCATCGCCCGCGCTCTGGCGGATGGAGTAGGGATCATCAGTTGGCAGGTGGTGCAGGAATTTCTGAACGTCGCGCTCCATCGTTGGGAAGTTCCCATGGGCGAGCAGGATGCCCGGCGTTTTATTGAAACGACGTTGCAACCGCTCTGCCAGGTGTTTCCCGATTCATCCCTTTGGACCTCTGCACTCCAATTGAGGGCGCAGAGTGGTTACCGTTGGTATGACAGCCTTGTTGTCGCGTCCGCTCTGAGAGCCGGTTGCCGAACGCTTTATTCGGAGGATTTGCAGGACGGCCGCAGTTTCGGGAATCTTCTCATCCGCAATCCTTATCCCAAATCAAAATGATTCAACCACGAACCCCGACTGGCTATCCGGGGGAACTGGACACGAATTTCCATGAATGAGGAAACCGGGATCCTTATTGGAGGAAGGCGAACAGGCAGAATGATTTTTTAGGAGATGGATGATGTGCCTCCGGCGGTGGACCTTCCAAAGCTGGTGCGTGATCCGAAATCCGTAATCCCGCAACTCGCTACCCGTAACTCCGTAATTCCTCCCGCAGGATTTAGGCGCAGGAAATGAGACAAGATATTATTTGTATGACGGAAAGTGCGGATGCATGCTGGCACTGTGAAACTGGCAAGTGCGGGATCGATAAAAATGGGTTGCGCGTGCCCGATGTCGTTTTTTTTGAATCCAGCTGCAAATGGCTACGCAACTGCTCCACCACCATGCTTTTGAGGGTGGTGTCAAGGCTGCGATATTGCCTCTTGCCTCCGATGCTCAGGCGGCTGTAATTGTTGTTTATGCCGACTTAGCTCAGTGGTAGAGCTACTGATTTGTAATCAGTGGGTCACCGGTTCGAATCCGGTAGTCGGCTGTCATTTTTTTCGTCCCCCGCCTTTTTTGTAGCGCACGGGTTTGGCGCCGGGGCGCGGTGCGGTGGGGTCGATGGCGGCACGCAGCTCCATGATCTGGTCGCGCAGCAAGGCTGCCTTTTCGTAATGGAGTTTGGCGGCGGCTTCTTTCATTTCTTCTTCCAGCTCGGCAAGCAGGGCGGCGGTGTCCTGCGGGGCCGGAGGGGTGGCGGTGTTTTGTCCGCTGCGGACGATGGCCGAGAGGCTTTCCTGGACGCTGCGCCGG
>CAZTYG010000099.1:0-1292 GCA_964617445.1 uncultured Blastochloridaceae bacterium | reverse complement strand
GGTGGGCTCGGTTGTAGGCGATCTGGCGGGCGCGGCGGTATTCGGTGACTTCGATGAGTTTTTTGATCGAGCGGGTGATGATGTCGGCGAACAGGACCACCTCGCCGTTAATGTGACGGGCGGCGCGTCCGGCGGTCTGGATGAGGGAGGTCTCGGAGCGGAGGTAGCCTTCTTTGTCGGCGTCGAGGATGGCGACCAGCGAAACTTCGGGGAGGTCGAGCCCCTCGCGCAGAAGGTTGATGCCGACGAGCACATCGAAGTCGCCCTGCCGGAGGGAGCGGAGAATTTCGACCCGTTCGATAGCGTCCACCTCGGCGTGAATGTATTGAACCCTCATGCCGGCGTCGCGCAGGTAGTCGGTGAGGTCCTCGGCGGTGCGTTTGGTCAGCGTGGTGACCAGGGTGCGCTCGCCACGTTCGGCGCGGATGCGTGCCAGTTTCATGAGTTCGTCGATCTGGCCCTTGAGGGGTTTGATGGTGACGATGGGATCGAGCAGGCCGGTGGGGCGAATGACCTGCTCGGTACGGGCGCCGCCGGTCTGGCGCAACTCGTATTCGCCGGGGGTGGCGGAGACATGGACGGCGCGGGGGATGAGGGATTCGAATTCCTGGAAGTTGAGCGGACGGTTGTCGAGGGCGGAGGGCAGGCGAAAGCCGTGTTCGACCAACACCGTCTTGCGCGAACGGTCGCCGGCATACATGCCGCCGATCTGTGGAATGGTGGCATGGGATTCATCGACAATGATCAGGAAGTCCTCGGGGAAAAAGTCGATGAGGGTGAAGGGGCGGGAGCCGGGGGGGCGTGCGCTGAGGTGGCGGGAATAGTTTTCGATGCCGGGGCAGAATCCCATCTCCTGCATCATGTCGATGTCGTAGGTGGTGCGCATTTTGAGGCGCTGGGCTTCGAGCAGCTTGCCGGCTTTTTCCAGTTCGTGGAGGCGCTGGTCGAGTTCTTCGCCAATGGCGGTGATGGCGTTGCGCATTTTGTCGGCCGGGGTGACATACATGCGGGCGGGCAGGATGATTTCGCGGGTGAGTTCGTGAATGACATCGCCGGTGAGAATATCGAACTTGGAGAGGCGCTCGATTTCATCGCCCCAAAACTCGATGCGCAGGCCGTCCTCTTGGTTGGCGGGATGGAGTTCGACAACGTCGCCGCGCGCGCGAAACCGGCCCCGGGCCAGCGCCACGTCGTTGCGCTCGTAGAGGTTGTCCACGAGCCGCTCGAGGAACTTGTTGCGGTTGAGCGTCGCGCCCTGCTGGAGCCCGATGCGCATGGCGAAGAATTCCTCG
>CAZTYG010000098.1:4122-7259 GCA_964617445.1 uncultured Blastochloridaceae bacterium | reverse complement strand
ATCATCGCCCGCGAGGGAAACCTCTTGAAGACCGAGGAAACCCCGCCGCAGCCGGCCGCGAACCGGAACTGGGATGTGGACGGCGTGGATGTGGTGGAACGTCAAAGGTGAATCGGAGCGGGGGTTTTCTTACCCCCGTTTCCTTACATGGGGGACAAGAATGTCCCCCCTCCTTTTCAGTCACGTTACTCGTTACTCCGACATTATCCCATCCTTGGCGTCCCTTGGCGATCTTCCTGTAAAAATCGGCTGTTTCGTCCTCAATTCCTCGCCGACTTGAGCAAGGTTTCGGCCAGGCGGTTGCTGTTGTAGGACACGAAGAGCGGGATGAAGTAGTTGTGGGGATGGCCGGTGACCCGGACCGGAAATTGATCGCGGTCCCAGGTCTGGGACTGGCGACCGGTATCATCCCGCACGGCCAGTTTGTAGGCGCGCGACATGTAGTTGCAGGCCACCAGGGACACGTGACCATCCACGTTGTGCACCAGAGGCAGTCCCTGGTCTCCGGTGCCCGCGTGGTTGCGGTAACCGCCCAGTACTTCCAGCACACCGCGGTTTTTCACAAGAAAGCTCTCCCGATGCGCTTCCGTTTTGAAGCCGAGGACCCAGAGCAGTCCGCCATTGACGACATTGTTGGGGTGTTTGCGGTCCTCGTCGTTGATGCTGCGCGCATAGACCCGCACATGCGGCGGACAAAACCGGTCGTCGTGGGCACCGGTCAGCACTGCCAAATTTTCGTAATGGACCGAGACGGGAAGATCGGTCAGCACCCGCACGCGGTTGCTGCCAAAACGAAAATGAACGTTGCGCTGGGCACTGATATCAACGGGAAGCCGTCGCTGCGCGTGTTCGATCCAGAGCGGCTCCTGCGAGGGCTCGCTGACGATGAATCGGCCGCGGACCTCGTCGAGGTGGAGGAAGTCAATCTGCCGGACCGTGGCCGGTAGGGTGAACTCGCCGCCCTCGTAGTAGGACTTGGGGAAATAGATGGCGGGTTTGCCGGAGTTCAGGGCGGCCTGAATGCGCTCGGTCTCGCTGCCTTCGAAATCCTCCGGGCTGGCCCATTGGCCGGGATCTTTTTCCCACGGCACCAGCCGCACCTCCTCCACCGGCAGGTCCAGAGAACGTTTCGGCGTCGATCCCACGGCGAGAATCTCCCCGGTGACATATTCCCGAATCTTGCCCGACTGTTTTTTCGTGCCGCTCTCACGCAGGCTGGATTGGAAGTTCCGGATTTCGATATTACGCAGAAACGCTTGATTGGCCGGAACATCGCCCAGGTCCAAGGCCACTTCCGCCCCTTGGGGACTGGTCAACTTGGAATCGACCATGACCAGATGGGCGCCCTCTCCCCTGACTTCCACAGCCGGACCGTCCCCGGAATAATCCAGCTTGCGCACACTCAAAGCCGTGGCGGCCTGCACCCGGATGCCGGCGCGGGTGATTTTTCGCAGCGTCACGTTTTCCAACGTGGGTTGATTCTCCCGGTTATCGAGGATGCGCATGCCGTAATCGAAGCCCTCGACGGTGATGTCGGTAAAATGGCCCTGGACCGACCACCATGGGAAATCCAAACCGACCAAGCCCTGTCCATCGCCCGATCGGATGGTGACATTGTCCAACGAACAGCCATTGGCACCCATAAAAGTCATGCCGATGGCCCCCGGGTTGCCGCTGCCGGTATCAATGGTGAAGTTTCGGGCCTGATTGCCCCAGATGATATTGCCTTGGGCATTGCTGGTCTTGGTCCAAGGCAGAACCACCTTTCCACTGCCTTCTTCAAAGCCCGGGCTGTTATCTTTTTGAGTCGGATGATGGTGTTTTCGCGACTCTGACCCACCAGCCTGAGGAAACAGAAACCATAGGAAATATCTTCCTCATGAATCAAGGAATCCGAGACCAAGTAGGTCCCACTGGGAAGGTAGAGCGTCCAGGAATGGCGACCGGCGTAAGGATGACGTGCCGATTTGCGGGCCGTGACAATTTCATCCCGCAGGAAGTTGAGGGCTTTGATAAAGGCCGCGGTATCATCAGTCACCCCATCGCCCTTGGCGTTGAAAGGAGGAAGTTTAAGATTGATGACCGGCCCGCCTTTTTCCCGAAAGGCACCTTCCGGGTACACGATGTTCATAACCTGATTTCGGTCTTGGGCAAAAACTTGGCAGGGCAGTGTCAGAATGATAAACGCAATAAGAACGGTAAAACGATGGAGATATGGTGATTGCATGGTGTGTTTAAGGGGAGTGTAGGGTTGGATGGAGCGGATTAATCACAATATAAGTATTGTATCTGTGTGACAAGGCGGAAGTTGCATTTGATTTGGTATATGTTACGAGCTTGGTTCGAACGAAGTCGAGGGCTGGCGGGCCTTTCAGCCGTTTCCGAGTCCGACGCCACAGAACCGAAGCGCTGAAGCGCTCACTCTAACGTTCGGATTCTGACTCCGACGTTCAGAGTGACGGCTTTAGCCGTTTCCGAATCCGGGGGGGGATTCCCCCCCCGGTTCCGGACGCTCTATTGCGTGCCCGCGCTGATGTTGTCCACGCGATAGACCCCGATATTGTCTCGAGCCCGGCCATGGACACCCGCATACACCTGGGTGGCGGAGGCCATGGTGCTGTTGCTGATGCCGTTGCGGGTGTAACTGCCGATAAGCGTCGGCGTGCCCGTGCCGCCAGAACCCAGGTTGTAGAGGTCCACCTTTACATCGAAGGTGCCCGCCGCGTTCTTGGTCCAGACAATGTCCCAGCCCACCCAAGTGCCGTGGGGCAGTGTCGGCGTGCCAATTTTCACTCCATTGGCCAGCACACGGAACTTTTCCGGTTCGGCCGCCGTGCGACTGGCGGGTGGGATGTAGCTCAGCCGGACATCGAGGCCTCCCACGCCCGCGCCTAGAGTGTTTTTGATGAAGGCCGACCAGTTGATACCGAAGGTCGGCTCACCGCTGCTCATCATGAACGCGTCCATATTGACAGCAACCGCACTCTTGGTGGCGAAGCCGGGGATCGCCGTCCGATGCACCATGGAAGTTTCCTGGCCGCCGGGCGCATGAGCGGTGCCGCTGCCCGACACACCGGCGCTGCCATGATAGGTCCATTTGAGACCGGAGGTTTCGTTCAGCAAGAACACACTTTCCA
>CAZTYG010000098.1:0-4022 GCA_964617445.1 uncultured Blastochloridaceae bacterium | reverse complement strand
CCATGGAGGTTTCCTGACCACCGGGCGCAATAACAGCACCACTGCCTGAAACGCCAGCCGTGCCGTGGTAGTTCCATTTGAGACCGGACACTTCGTTGAGCAGGAACACGCTCTCCAGAGTGGTCTGATTATTGACCGCAGACCCGCTATTGAAATTCTCGTAGATGATGCTGCCGAGATCACCCGGATCGCCCGGATCACCAGGACCGCCCGGAGTCGTGCCAAAGGGCGCCAGCACACTTCCGGGAATCACCTCCGAGGGAACCGTTCCGCTTTGGCCGGGCTTGAGCCAGCCGACAGCGAGATTGTCCCCCCCACCGCCTTCTTTGTGCAGCACTTCGACATAATAGGCTTGGCCTGCGGTCAGCGAAATTGGGACGGATTTTTGGGAGCTGTATTTATTCCACTCCAGCGGGCTGGTCCAACTGGTGGTATGGGCGATGCGTTGTTTCTGGGCCGGATTCTCTCCGGTGCTCAACCACAATTCGCAGCTGTCATCGCCACTGATCCAGAAGGTGTAGTTCCCGCTCTGGGGGGCCACGATATACCCACGAATACGTTGACCATAATTGTCCGCCCAATTGGATGTTTGCGTGGAATTGCTCCAGTTCACCGCGCGCAGGCTGTTGAGGGTGTCGGTGCCCGTGGGACTGCCCGGGAAATTCGGATGGGAGGTGAGATTGCCCACAGCGGTTCCGCTGATTCCGGTCCAATACTCGCGGGTGATCGAACCTGTCTGCATTCCGCTTCCATGCCCTCCACCCGCTGCGGCCACTGCCGCCGGATCGTATCCGACATAAAGCGGGACAAAGTAATTATTGCTATGCCCGGTGATGCGGGGTGGAAAAACACCGTTGAGAAATTTAGTCAGAACTCCATTGCGAATCTCATGAATCCCTTCCCAGTGAGTGCGGAACATAAAGTTCGTGCCGATGTAGCTGACATTGGAATTGTCATTGAGCACATCCGGTCGCTGGGTGGTGTGCTGACCCGCGAAATTGACATAGCCTCCTAAAACTTCAAGAAACCCGCCATTTTTGACCCGGAAAGCCGTATGATCCGATTCCGTTTTGAAACCCAGCACCCAGAGCTTTCCACCATTCACCACAAAATTGGTGTTGGACCAGGATTCTTCATTGATATTGCGAGCGTAGATGGTGGCATTAGGCGGACAAAATTGGTCGGTGTGTCCGTTGGCCAGCGTGGCCACGTTGGAAAAATGAGCGATCACGGGTTGCGTGGTCTGCACGTGGTAATGCAGGCTTCCATTGCGGACGGCCACCGTGCGTGGGGAATTGCTCACCACCAGAATTTTACGACCACTGCCCTCGATATAGAGAGGATCGGAGGACGCCTGGTCGATGCGCATCCCTCCCCAGAGCCAGCTTTCTTGGTGCATGAAGTCCAGATGTTTGACCGAGGCCGGAACAGTCAACACGGTGCTCTGGGGCGTGAAGTAATAGCGGGGGAAGTAGATGTTCGGCTTGCCGGAATTCAACGCGGCCTGGATTTTTTCCGCATCGCTGGCACCCGGAAAATCCTCAGGACTGACCCATTGACTCAGGTTGGAATCCCTCACCTTCAAGGGAAAATCCTGGACCGGCAGATTCATGCTCAGTTCCGGCGTGCTGCTGTCGCTGCGGAACGCCGGTCCGGACCGCCATTCCGCAATGTGGGCGGCGTTCGAAGCGGAAGAACCATCTCTTTGGATGCTTGTCCCATATCCGGACACCGAGACATTGCGCACAAAGAGTTGCTGCTTGCTGGAATCTACCAGGCGGATGGCAGGGTTCCCGGCGCTGCCACCGGTAAGCTGGGAATCCAGCAGGACGGTGTGCGCCCCATCACCCCAAACGGTCACCGCCGGAACAGTATTGGTGCTGTGCAGCTTGCGCACACAGGCGGCGGCACGGCCCAACGATAAACCCGCCACCAACTGGTTGCGAATGGTGATGTGTTCGAAGATGGGATTGTTTTCAATGACCACTTCGGTGCGGATCGCCTCGTTGAAGCCGTCCACGGTGATGTCAGTGAAATGCCCCTGCACCGACCAGCCCGGGAAGTAGATGCCCGCATAGCCGGCACCATCCCCGGAGCGAACCGTCACGTTGTCAATCGATCCGGCATTGGCGGCGAAGAAGCTTACCCCGACCGCACCGGGATTGCCCGTTCCGGTGTCAATGGTGATGTTCCGCAGGACATTGCCCCACTTGCTGCCGCCGTTGTAGCCTTCCCAATACTTGGTGAAACAAAGCACCTCTTTTTTTGCGCCGGGTCCGAAGCCGGGCGAGTTGTTTTTGAGTTTGATGATGGTGTTGTTGCGGTTCTGGCCGACCAAGCGGAGGAAATTGAATCCGTCGGTGACCGATCCGGAATGAATCAAGCGGTCCGAAACCAGATAGGTGCCCGAGGGCAGATAAATCGTGAGTTTGTGATCGGTTTTGTTGGACCATGAATTGGTGCGGCCCATTCGATCAGCCAGATAGTTGAACATCGCAATGAAGGCCGCGGTATCGTCGGTCACGCCGTCACCGACCGCATTCGGACTGAACAGGGTGGTGTTTTTGATGTTGATGACCGGTCCGCCGTTTTGGTGAAAGGCACCGGACGGAAAGACGATGTTCATGGTTTGGTTGCGGTCCTGGGCCTGCGCGGTGAGAGCGGCTAACAGCACCGCGACCATGATCAGCACGATACGTTTCAGCGCTTGCAAAGCCTGGAACGTCACACCTGTGGGAGGAGGCGTGCAGGACTGCAGATCATTGCAATGGGCGCGATTGGTAGGATCAAAGGGATGGTTCATGTCCGTTTAGTTACAGTATCTATTTTTGTAACTCAAGAATATTTAACACTGTTCTGCAAATTAACTAGATTTAGGGTAAATATTTAGCATCACTATATAAATACTCAGTATTTTCCGTGTATTTCGTAAGTGAAAATTGTTTTCAGTATGTATGGTATTCTGTGTCATTTAGTATTTCATGCTGAATATGCCTCTTGCGTAGAGTAGTAAGAACTTGTATGAATTCTAGAAACGCGCCGCACATTCTTCGGCAGTGGGGATATGACCGTACCCGCCAGTTAAACTACTCTCTGTAATGCCAAACTCCCCCCGAATCAGCCTGCAGTCTGAAATTGATCGAGTTTACGAAGCGGGAGGCGGGGTAGTGCGCATTCCTGCCGGGCGGCATGAGACCGGAACTTTGTTTTTGCGCAGCCGGGTGGAATTGCACTTGGAGCCGGGAGCCGTTCTTCTAGGGAGTCGCGATCCCTCGGCCTATTCGGAGGCGGTGGCAGGTTTTCGCGATGCCGTGGGTTCCGACCGCGGGAAGGCCCTCATTCTCGCGCACAATTGTGAGGATGTGGCCATCACGGGCGGCGGCACCATCGACGGACAAGGGGCGGGGTGCGAAGGCCACCGCCCGATGCTTTTACGTTTCATCGACTGCCGCAGCGTCCGCGTGCGCGACGTGCGGTTAAAGGACTCGGCTGCCTGGGTTCAACATTATCTCCGCTGCGACGATGTGCTGGTCTCCGGAGTGCGAGTGGACAGCCATGCCAACGGCAACAACGACGGCATCAATCTCGACGGCTGCAGCCGGGTGCGCATGTCGGATTGCCGCTTCGATTGCGGGGACGATGCCCTCACTTTGAAATGCACGACGCCCACACCCTGCCGCGACATCGCGATCACGAATTGTGTTTTGAAAAGCGACTGCAACGGCATCAAGTTCGGCACCGAGTCGGTGGGCGGTTTTGAGAACATCACCATTTCAAACTGTGTGGTTCACGACACCCGGCTTTGCGGGATCACCGTGGCCTCGGTCGATGGCGCGTTCCTTCGCGATGTGCTCATCAGCAACATCACCATGCGCGACGTAGGTTGCGGCCTCTTCCTGCGCCTCGGCAGTCGCGGACTCAATCTGGCACCGGGAGCGACACGTCCGGTTGGCAGCATGGAGAGGGTGACGATCCGCGATGTGCAGGGCCGCATCACCGGCCGCGAGGGCAATGCGCTCCTC
>CAZTYG010000097.1:0-7284 GCA_964617445.1 uncultured Blastochloridaceae bacterium | reverse complement strand
GCAAATTTTTTATGTTTAGCTTGCTGTATCTCTTTTGTGATCTTTATAAAAAATTGGGTTAGATTCCTTTATGTATTCATGTCAGTCATTTATTTATTATTTGTAGTGCGTGAATTGGGTCTAGTAATCTCCGGGAATTGACGATCACAGACCACGCAATTAAATTATGACGTGCGAGCCAACCACTATCTTGGGGGTCAGCACTATTGGGGGTCATAATTAGACGTAGAGCCAACTCTCCGAGGGTCAGTCCGTGAAAGATGAAAGTTGCGCCTAAATGCCGCCCACGTGACTCCGACCAAGTCGGGGAACGTGGTCTGCGACAAGCCACCTTCGTCTCACTCACCAAGTTCGTTCCCCTGCGCCCCGAGTCGGAGCTTTAAAAAGTGCCCCCCCCAGGGGCACAAACTTGTATCTATTCCGACAATTGGCGGGCAAGATGTACATGAAGTTATCACTTGTGGAAGCGAGTCCTCAAAAGGCTGGAAATGCCCCGCTTATGAAAACCAAGAATTTCCCCGCAACGATCAAATGGCCAACTACGGCAGCCTCGACCTGAAGCAATTCCTGCCCAAACCCTACACGGCGGGGACCATGTTGAAGATGCTCAGAAATATCCTGAGCGGGGGCGCTACGGTGTAAGAGGCCGTCTCGCCCAAACCAGGCTACTCGTCCGCATGGAGAGTGTGATGGGGTTTGACGAATGGAGGGCGGGTGGTTTAACTCTCCATTGCTATCACCGGCGGACTGACGAAGAGGTGCGCCGGAACCCAACCCAAAATCGAAGGAGAACAAACGATGGCCCAACCGCTGCGCGTCGGAATGATCGGATACAAATTCATGGGCAAGGCCCATTCGAATGCATGGAGGCAGGCACCGCATTTTTTTAAACTGCCCTACGAGCCGGTGCTGCACACGATTTGCGGACGCGATGCGAAGGGGGTGGGAACGGCGGCGCGGGAGTTGGGCTGGCAGAAGGCTTCTACAGACTGGCGCGCGGTGGTGAACAGCCGTGACATCGATGTGGTGGATATCTGCACCGCCAACGACACCCACGCTCAGATCGCGGTGGCGGCGCTGAAAGCGGGCAAACATGTGTTGTGTGAAAAGCCGCTGGCCCGAAATGTGGCGGAGGCGAAAAAAATGCGGGAGGCCGCGCGAACATCCAAGGGGGTGCACATGGTGTGCCACAATTATCGCCGCATCCCGGCCATCGTGCTGGCGCGCAAGATGATCGAGCGCGGCGAACTCGGCACGCTTTACCACTACCGGGCGCGGTATCTTCAGGACTGGATTGTCGATCCGAATTTTCCGCTGGTCTGGCGTTTGCAGGGGGGCACGGCGGGCAGCGGCACGCACGGCGATATCAATGCGCACATTCTCGATTTGGGTCGATACTTGGTGGGCGAGATCGCGGAAGTGGGGGCAACGATGGAAACGTTCATCAAAGAGCGTCCGATTGCCGCCGGCGAGGGGGGACTGCGCGGCAAGGGCGGCAACAAGAAGGGCCGGGTGACGGTGGATGACGCGGTGCTGACGATCGGTCGATTCCACAACGGCGCACTGATGAATCTGGAGGCCACACGCTTTGCGCTGGGTCGCAAGAACGGTATTCAGATCGAGATCAATGGCTCGAAAGGCTCGCTTTGCTTCGACTTCGAGGACATGAACCGGTTGAAGTTTTACAACGATCAGGATCCGGAGGGCCGACGCGGCTTTCGCGATATCCTGGTGACCGAAGGCGCCCACGAATACGCGTCGGCCTGGTGGCCGCCGGGACACATCATCGGCTACGAGCACACGTTTGTTCACACCATTGCCGATTTCGTGAAGGCCGTGAAGCGCGGCAAGTCGGTGCAGCCGACCTTCGAGGACGGCTATCGCAACCAGGTCGTGCTGGACGCCATCGAGCGCTCGCACAAAACCCGCAAATGGATTTCCATCCCCGCTAAATTCTGACCCACTAAAAATCCCATCCAGCTTGAATCTTCATTCTTAAAACGGAAAACCTCCTATGTCCCGACCCGTCACTTTGTTCACCGGCCAATGGGCCGATCTGCCGCTGGAAACCCTCGCCGCCAAGGCCAAGAGCTTCGGCTACGACGGCCTGGAACTCGCCTGCTGGGGCGACCATTTTGAAATCGACAAAGCGCTCAACGATCCCGGCTATTGTGACAGCCGTCATGAGCTGTTGGCCAAGCACGGTCTGAAGGTTTACGCGGTTTCCAACCATTTGGCGGGACAGGCGGTGTGCGACAATATCGATGCCCGCCACAAGTCGATCCTGCCGGAGCATGTGTGGGGCGACGGCAGGCCGGAGGAGGTTCGCAAGCGCGCGGCCGAGGAGATGATCAAGACCGCCCGGGCCGCGCAGAAGCTGGGGGTGGGCGTGGTCAACGGGTTCACCGGCTCGTCGATCTGGCACATGATATACAGCTTTCCCCCGGTGACCCCGGCGATGATCGATGACGGTTTCGCCGACTTCGCCAAGCGCTGGAATCCGATTCTTGATGAATTTCAAAAGGCCGGGGTGAAGTTCGCCCTCGAAGTCCATCCGACCGAGATCGCTTTCGACATCGCCAGTGCGGAGCGTGCGCTGGAGGCGGTGGGACGCCGTCCGGAATTCGGCTTCAACTATGACCCGTCGCACCTGGGTTACCAGGGGGTGGATTATGTGAAGTTCATCCTCAAGTTCTCCGACCGCATTTACCACGCGCACATGAAGGATGTGTATTGGTCGCCGGTGCCGGTCGAGGCCGGGGTGTTCGGCGGACACGTCAACTTCGGGGACGTCCGCCGGTATTGGGATTTTCGTTCGCTGGGACGCGGTTCGATTGATTTCGAGGAGATCATTCGCTCGTTGAACCGCATCGGCTACCAGGGCCCGCTCTCGGTGGAATGGGAGGATTCGGGCATGGACCGCGAGCATGGCGCGACCGAGGCGGCGGCGTTCGTCAGGGACCTGGACTTCGCCCCCAGCACCTTCGCGTTTGATTCGAACTTCGACAAGTGAGCAACGCCACCTTTCAGAACCAGCCCGCCGTGCGGTTGACGATGGGGGACGCGGAGGCGTGGTTCGCGCCGCAGGCCGGTGCTCGACTGCTCACCTGGCGACGGAACGGGCAGGCATGGATTCACTGGCCGGACGACGCGGACTGGTCCATGCCGGCGAAGGTGCGCGGGGGCAATCCTGTTCTGTTTCCGTTTATCGCCCGCCACATGGTGGATGGAAAGGTCGGGTTGTGGAGAGAAGGTGGGTGCGAAGGCGGCGCGTTGCACAAGCTTCCGATGCATGGATTCGCCCGTGATCTGCCGTTTGCGGTGTCGGCGCAAAGCGCGACGCGGTTGGTGATGAGTTTGGAGGACAACGAAGTCACGAGGCGGGGTTATCCGTTCACCTTTCGCTTCGATGTGGAGTATGAACTGGGTGTGGACACACTGACGGCGACGTTGCGCACGACCAACCGTGGATCGAGTCCCCTGCCCTACTACGCGGGCCATCACTTTTATTTTCCGGTTGCGGCGGCGGAGCGTATGGATTGGCGGGTGGAAATGCAAAGCAGCGGCGGCACGACGCAGAACGAGGATGGGTCGATGACCGATCATGGTGTTTTGGAGGGGCCGTGGACATTGGATCGGCCGGAGTTGATCGACCGGATGCATTTGCGGGACGGGTCGAACGGGGAGTGCCGATGGATCCACAAGAGTGGACGCGGTATCCGCTTTGATTTGGACGTGCCGGGATCGATACCGTGGCATGCGGTGACGACGTGGACACAGACGGCGGAGTCGCCATTCTATTGTGTGGAGCCGTGGCTGGGGCTGCCGAACGCGATTCATCACGGCCGCTGGTTGCGTTGGTTGCCGCCGGGCATGACCGAAACGGCGGTGTGTGTTTTGCAGGTGTTGGACGACCTCTGACTTCGTCATTTCCAAGCAAGGGTGTGTTGCTAGACAAGAGGCAGCCATGGATTTCTTCGAGCGGCAGGACCGGGCCAGAAAGCGTTCGCGCATGTTGGTGGTGTATTTTATCGCCGCCGTGCTGCTGACCATTGCCGCCGTCTATGCTGTGGCGGCGGGATTGCTCACGTATTTGCACTTCAGCGCGGAGCGGGCGGACTTCGACGGCGGCTACGTCCAGCCGTCCACGGCGCGGTGGATATTGGAGAACGGGGGAGTTTTCAGCGACGACATTCCATGGTGGGACCTGGAGTTGGCGCTGCTGGTAATTTTCGGCACCTCGCTGCTGGTGATGATCGGCAGCAGCATCAAGTCCTACCAATATGCGAAGGGGGGATCGGCCGTGGCGGAGATGCTGGGCGGGAGGTTGATCGCACCTTCCACCACCGACCACGATGAGCGGCGGATGCTCAATATTGTGGAGGAGATGTCCATCGCCTCGGGGATTCCGGTGCCGCCGGTGTATTTGTTGGAGGAGGACGATTCGATCAACGCGTTCGCAGCGGGCCATGACGGCAGCGACACGGCAGTGGGGGTGACGCGGGGGGCGATGAAGAAATTGAGCCGCGACGAAATGCAGGGGGTGATGGCGCACGAGTTCAGCCACATCATGTACGGCGATATGCGGCTCAACATGCGGCTGACCTGTCTGACGCACGGCATCCTGTTTATTTCCCAGACGGGCCACGCGATACTGAGTTTTCCGTTCCGTACGGGGGGGCGTATGGTGCTTTATTCGGGCGGCGGCGGGCGCAACCAGGGGGGGGCCGCGATGTTTTACATGGCACTGATCGTCACCTGCATGATCGTCGGCGGTATGCTGGCGCTGATCGGATCGATCGGCTACTTCGCCGCGCTGGCCATCAAAAGCGCGGTGTCCCGCCAACGCGAGTTTTTGGCCGACGCGGCCGCGGTGCAGTTCACCCGGATGACTTCGGGCATCGCCGGGGCATTGAAGAAGATCGCCTTTCGAACGGAGGGATCGCGCCTCAAATCCTCGCACACCGCCGAGGCGGGCCATTTTTTATTTGGCAACGGCATGAGCAAGAACTGGTCGTCGGCCTTTTCCACCCATCCGCCGGTGCTGGAGCGCATCCTGGCTCTGGAACCGAATTTTGATCCAACCACCGATCCGGTGGTACAGGCCAAATCCGTGGAACAACCCCCAGCAGCTCCTGCGGTTGAAAAAGAGACGGCCGGATCGCGCATCCCGTCGATTTTGCCGTTGGACGACCAACTTGCCGAAGCTCTTGGAATGGGCGGCGCACGGTCCACCCCCGCCGCCGGGGCGGCCGCGCTGGTGGGAGCGGTCGGGGCGTTGGATGGCGGCCAGTTGGCACGCACGCGTGAAATGATCTCCGGGTTTTCCCCGGAATTGCGCCAGGATACGCACGAGAGCTTCGGCGCGCGGGCGGTGGTGTATGGACTGCTACTTTCCGACGATCCGGAAGTTCGGCATCACCAGACCGCCCGACTCAAACAAAACGCCGATCCCGCGGTGCTGGAAGAGTGGCGCAAACGCGCGCCGGAGATGGAGGGCCTGCCGCCCAATGTGCGATTCGCGCTGTTGGACATGTCCGTGCCGGCGCTGCGCCTGCTCGCGCCGGAACAATACCGCCGGTTCCGGGAAAATGTGGATGTGTTGATGGAGGCCGATGGCGAGCTCTGTTTGTTTGAATACGCGCTGCGCCACATGCTGAATCGCCATCTTGCCCCCGTCTTCGATCCCGGTTGGAAACCGCGCGGGGTCACCCACCACAGCCTGCTGCCAGTTTTGCCGTCGGTGCATACCTTGATTGCCGCCATGGCCTACTCGGGGCAGGACACCCATGAGGATGCGGTCGCGGCGTTCGACTGCGGGGCCGCCCAGTTGAACCTCAGCGACACCCGCGCCGAGGCACCGGGGGTGGAGGCCTGCGGACTGGAGCGTGTTGATGCCGCGCTGGATGAATTGGCGGGCCTGACCCCCGGCCTCAAACGCAACGTCCTATACGCCATCGCCACCACCGCCGCCCACAGCGGACGGCTCAACGCCGAGGAGTTCCAACTCCTGCGTGCGATCGGCGATGCGCTCGACTGCCCGATCCCGCCATTCGTCGGGGAACTTGCCACAACTTGAACCTGTTGCTTTTTACCCCGTAGCGAATTAGTCTGGTGACATGGCAACGGCCAGCAGTAAAAGCACCACCGACAATCCCGGCAGCGGCATCGTCATGACCAGTCGTGTCCGCCTGGCCCGCAACATCGCCAAACACCCCTTCCCCGGCTGGCTCAAAAAAATTCAGCGCGAGGAACTTTTCCTCCACGTGCAGTCCGCCGTGCGCAAGCTTCCCGAAATGGGAAAGGCCGCGCTCGACCAGTCCATGGACAATTTCTCGCCACTGGACAAACAGGTTTTGGTCGAACAACACCTTATCAGCCGCGAACACGCCGCGAAAAATTCCGGCAGCGGTGTGGTGATCAACGATCCCCGGACCCTCAGCGTCATGATCAACGAGGAGGACCATCTGCGCCTCCAAGCGATTCAGCCCGGCTATGCGCTGGAAGAGGCATGGAAAAACATCGACCACGTAGATTCTGAATTGGAGGGCAAGCTCCAATACGCATTTTCCCCCTCCCTCGGCTACCTTACCGCCTGCCCCACCAACGTCGGCACCGGCATGAGGGCGTCGGTCATGCTCCACCTCCCCGGCCTTGTCCTCAGCGACCAGATCAACAAGGTCATCAAATCCGTCAACCAGATCGGCCTCGCCGTCCGCGGCCTATATGGCGAGGGCACCGAGGCGCTCGGCAACCTCTTTCAAATTTCCAACCAGATGACCCTTGGCGAATCCGAGCGCCAGATTCTTGACCGCTTGCTCAAGATCACCGACCACCTCATCGAGCACGAAACCAATGCCCGCCAGAAACTCATCCAAGAGCGCGGTCGCATGGTGGCCGACCAACTCGGGCGTTCCTACGGCATCATGGCCCACGCCTACTCCATCTCGTCCAAAGAGGCGTTAAACCTGCTGTCCCTGCTCATTTTGGGGGTGGACTTGGGTGTCATGCCTCCTAGTTTGAAGACCAGAATCGATGATCTTTTTATTCAAACCCAGCCCGCCCACCTCCAGAAACTCGCCGAACGCAAACTCAACGCCGAGGAACGCGACGCCGTCCGCGCCGATGTCCTGAGGGAAAAACTCAAAGCTGTTTCCGCCCCCAACACCAAGAAAATGAAAATTTCTTGAACCGCACCCAACAAAGCCCATGAACAACTTCACCCCGCGCGCCCAACAAGTACTCGCCCTTGCCCGCAAGGAAGCCGACCGCTTCAACCACAAC
>CAZTYG010000096.1:0-7363 GCA_964617445.1 uncultured Blastochloridaceae bacterium | reverse complement strand
CGGGTGATGAGGTCGAGGTTTTCAAAGCCGGAGGGGAGAATTGCGGAGGCCCAGTCCAAGCGTCCGTCGAGGATGTCGGCCAAGCCGTGGTCGGAGGTTTTGTCGAAGATATTGTGCAGAACACCCTTGCGGAGGTCGCCGTCGATGAGCAGGACGCGGGAACCGAGCTGGGACATGGTGAGTGCGAGATTGGAGGTGACGGTGGATTTGCCCTCGCCGGGGATGGCGCTTGTGACCAGCAGAGAGGTGGGGCGTTCGCTTTCCATGGGCATGTAAAGGAGGGCGGAACGGATGTTGCGCAGGGCCTCGGCGTAGATGATGCGTTCCTCGCCGGGACCCAGGAGGTTGCGGCGGTTGTCGTCGGCGTCGGGTTCGTGGGGGAGCTGGCCGAGAACGGGCAGGTCGAAAAATTCTTTGAGTTCGCCAAGGGAGTTGATGCGGTCGTCGAGTTTGTCCAAACCGTAGAGGATGCCGGCACCGAGGAGGAGGCCGGCGATGGCACCGACAATGACGGCGCGTCCGCTGCCCTTGGCGGCGGCTGAGGCGGGGGAGGCGTATTCGAGGACGGTGATGTTGATCTGGCCGAGGTTGGAAGACATGCCCATGCGCTGGTTGGCGTCAAGCAGGCGCTCATAGACGTTGTTGACGCGGTCCACAGTGGCGCGAAGGCTGGCGTATTCGGCCATGACACGGTTGGTGGCCAGGGCGCGCTCTTCCCACTCACCACGGCTCTCATCGGTGTTGCGGATTTCCACCAGCAGGGACTCGCGGCGGTTGCGGATTTGTTCGACGGACTGAGCGCGATAGATGGCGACGAGGCCTTCCTGGCGGTCGATTTCTTCGCGCAGTTTGATGATCTTGGGATGGCGCGGGCGCAGGTGGCGGGAGAGTTCGTCGAACTGGGTGCGGAGGAGTTGGATTTCCTGTTGGGCGCGGAGGTAATGGTTTTCAGGGCCGCGGGCGGTGAAGCCACGCAGGGCGGCGTCCTCGCTTTCCGCTGCGGCGGTGGTGGGTGTGGGTGTGGTTGGAGTGGCGGAGGTAGCGGTGGCATCGCCGCCGACCTGAACGGAAGCTTCGTTGGTGGGCTGGCTGCGGAGCAGAGCCTGGTCCAGGGTGAGCATTTCCAGCAGCCGGACCTCGCGGCGCTTTTCGGCCAGCTCGCGTTCGAGTTGGGTGAGGTAGGTGGCGGCGATGTTGCCCTGTTCCTGGACGACGACGATGTCGTTGTTTTTCTGAAATTCGAAGAGGTTATTGTGGGCGGTTTTGAGTTCGGTTTCCAGGCGGGCAAGCTGTTCGGTGAGAGTGGCGGCGGCGGTGTCGGCGGTATCCTCGCGTTGTTGATCCTTGAGGCGGATGAAGGTGTTAAGGACGGCGTCGAGGTAGGCCTGGGTGTAGGCGGGTTCGGGGCCGCTGGCGTTGAAGACGAAAATGGAGGTGCCGGGGGCTTGGAAGACGTTGAGGTTGACAGGTGACTGGGCGAGTTCGGGGCGGAGGGCGGCGACTCGTTCGTGGGCGGCGCTGCGGACCTCGCCGCTGCGCATGAGTTCGATTTGGGTGCCGTAGAAGAAATTACTGTCCTCGATGACGATGGCCTGTTCGGGCAGGCGCATCTGGGGGGCGACCATCATTCGGGCGGTGGAGGTGAAGACGTCGGGGGCGGAGAAGGCGCGCCATCCCTGGAATCCGATGGCCAGCGCGGTGGTAAGGAGGATGATCCACCAACGGCGCTTGATGAGCACCTTCATGCGGTGGAGGCGGGCGGCAGCGATGGCGCTGAAGGATGAGGTGGCCGGGGAGTCCTGGAGCGGGGGCTGCTGGGATTCGTGTTCCATGAACGTGGTCAGAAGTTGAACAATTTCGCGCGGACGATGACGCGGTCCTCGGGCTGGAGTATGAAGTCCTTGTCCAGATTACCACCCTCCAGGACGGCTTTGACATCGACAATGAATTCCTCGCTTTGGCCGTCGGGCCCTGTGCGCACGACGCGGACGCGGCGTTCGTCGGCGAAGCGCCCGAAGCCGCCGGCAGAGATGATGGCCTCGCTGAGCATGAGGGGGCGCCCGCCGGAGACAGGGACGGGGCCGGGACGCCCGACCTCGCCGCTGATAAGGACGCGTCCGAGGTCGCCCTGCTGGGGGATGATGATGAAGTCGTTGGGTTCGACGACGATGTCCTGATCGGTGCGGCCCTGTTCGAGGACGGCGGCGATGTTGACAGTGAAGGTTTTGCGCTCTTCGTTCTCGCCGCCGCGCTCGATGCGGACCTGAGAGCGGTCGGCGGCGTTGGTGAAGCCGCCGGCTTTGAGGATGACTTTGCTGACGGTCATGATCTCATCGACCGGGAGGTCCACGGTGCCCTGGGTATTCACGCCGCCGAACACATAGACGCGTCCGCGCTGGGTCCGTCCGGGGTCCAGGCCGATGAGGACGGTGGCCTGGTAGTAGTAATCGATCTCGAGTTTTTCTTTGACCAACTGGGCCAGTTCGCTGCTGGTGCGTCCGGCCGCGGGTATGCGTCCGAGGTAGGGGAAGTGGATTTCACCGCTGTCCATGACGGTGAGGGCAACGGAGGGGTCGCGGTCCTCGACGACACGGAAGGTGATCTGATCGCCGACGCGGAGGCGGTGGGCGTTGTCGAGGTCGCGCATGGGGTTGGTTTGCGCGGATGGAGGGGTTGCCGCAGCATTGGGCGCATCCTGAGCCTTGGCAGCGGGGAGCTGCGCAAGGACGGCGGTGGCGAGCGCGAGAAGGGCGGCTGGGAGAACCGCTGGGGATGAACGGAACCGGGTCACAACAGACAGCCTAGACCAAAACCGTTAAAACCGGTAGTTGAAATCGAGCACGACCATGTTCTGTTCGTAATCGCGTCCCCAACGGTCGGACTCCTTGACGAGATAGGTGTAGCGCAGGGAGGTGGTGATGCTTTTGGTTAGCTGGTAAGAGGCGTTGAAGCCGGCTCCGTAGCGGGTGAAGTTCTCGCTGGCGATGCCGCCGGAGTCGTCGCCGAACTCCAGGAAGGCATGGGTGCCGAGGCCGACGTCACGAATGACCTCCCAGCTGGCTTGGTGGCGGACGAAGTTAATGGAGGTGAAGTTGGATGAGTCGCCGAGGTCGGAGGTGCGTCCGCCGCGGATGGAGTGGGAGAGAAACTGGTTGACCTCGTGGTTGATCCAACCGGTGGCCGTGTAGGTGCTCTGATTGGAGGTGTCACCAACAAGTCCGCTGCGGTCGTATTCGCCGGTAACAAAGGCGGTATCGATGCCAAAAGTGAGGTTATCGGTGATGCGGCCTTCGAGGAAGGGGCCGATGCGGATGACGCGGCTGTTGTTGTTGAAGTTGGTGCGGTAATCGGTCCAGGCATACGAGCCGCGGACCCCGGTGCGCCAGTCTTCGTTGATCTTATAGACGATGCCAGCCGAGGCGATGTGGGTCATGCGGTCGAGGAAATTGAACTCGTTGCTGTCGGCCATGACAAAGACATTGGTGTAGCCGACCTCCAAAGTGACCTGGGGGTGAATGTCCCAGAAGCCCAACACTCCCGCAGTGTTCTGGAAACGCCCGAAACGCGTGGTGCCGCTGATGGTCGGGAAGTCCAGTGGATCATGATCGTAGCGCATACGGTCAAAGATGACGAAGCGCCAGTGCTTGCCCACGAACAACTCCAGCTGCATGGCGGTGTCGGGGGTGATGGAGATATTGTTCTGGTCGGTTGAGGAGCTGGTGAAGTATTTGCGATAGGATAGGCCGACATCCATTGTCAGGCTGTTCATTTCTGTGAGGGGCCAGTGGAATCCGATCCCGGCGTAGGGCTCGACAAACCCGTCGGCGATGCGGTTGCCGTGTTTGGAGGCGTAGTTGATGTTGTCGCTGAAACCTAACCGTAAGCCGCCATGGGCACGCAAATCGACCTGCCCGATGCGCATATTGGGTTCGGATTGCTCGGATTCCGCGCTGGCGTTCTCCCAGAAAAATATATAAAATGCCAGGGAGGAGGCCAGTGCGACGCGACGCGCCCCAACATCGATGCATTCCGATAGCACGGACTTGAAAAAAGTTTGCATATTTTTTGGTGAGGGCATAAGCTACTTGGTAATGCGGAGTGTGTAAATAAAAATATATAAAAACATATGAAAAGAAATTGCAAACAGTGGAACGGGCTTTTGGGATGTGCTTTTATTATGATGGCCGCCGTACTTTGCCAAGCGGAGACCGTCGAAACCGCCGGTTCTGGCGCGTCCAGTCAGGAGATGAACTACAATGTCGCCCGGCCCGCGCTGGGATCTCAGCTGTTTTTCACCAACGACGAAGTGATGAGCATAGCAGGCACCGGGCATGTGGCCGTTGTGACACCCGACTCCATGGTCTCCGATGACAAAACCCTGCGCTATCGGCTGCCGGAAGGCCGTTCGCTGGCGGTGCTGGATCTGGTCGATGATGCCAATATCGAGCATTTCACATTCTTCAACCACGGCGCGGCAGGAACCTTCACAGTAGCGATCGCCTATGATAGCAAGTCCGCCGAGGACGGTAAGTGGCAGACTCTGGTGCGCGATGAAGAGTTCTTCCGGCAGGGGCCGGTAACCGTCCCCTTCCCCGATGCCCCCATCAAGGCCCGTCTGGTGCGCGTGATTTTCCAAGCCACGACCCCGGGCGAGGTCGGCGGCTTGGGCGTCAGCGGGCAGTTCGTGGGCGCTTCCCCCCGTGGCTCCGACCTGATCTATATTGACGAGCAAGAGGAAGTGCTCAGCAGCGTAACGTCACCCGGCTCGGAAGCGAGGGTAGTGGCGGTCAGCGGCACCATGGACAGCATGGCCGACCTCATGATCGATGACCTTGTGGACACCTACTATGATCTCCCTGCTTCCGACAAGCCCGCCGCGGTTTTGTTGGACTTGGGGGAATTCCGCCAGATCGAGCGTGTCTCGGTCCTGGCCAACGGTCCTCCCGGCGAGGTTGATGTCTATTTCTTGAACGAAGCCACGTCTTTGATTCCGGATGGCGAAGCCACCGCGCCGAACCGGGCATCCCTTGGCGGCACAGGATGGGGGGCTCCCGCCCTCATGCTTGGAACAGTCGCCGTGCAGACGATTATCATTGATCCGGCCAACATTTCCGAGGAATGGCCCTCGGTTACCGTGATGCTTCCTGTGGGTGAGCAAGGCGCGGGCACCAACTTCGAGCCCCGCAATACCCGCTACGTTCTTTTTGTTTGGCGCAATCCAGGTCTAACACGCGTCTATGAGCTTTGCGTGATGGGCCGCTACCGCTGGGATTGGGAAGGGGGCCGTCCGATCCCCGCCGAGGGACCTGGCGTCCAGCCCGGCTCCTTTTCCCCGCCCCTGTCTCCGCCCGTTTTCCCCGACCCCTCCGCGCTGAGCAACTGATCAAGCAATCGCGCGCAGCACGGCGTCGAGGTCCGGTGCCACCGGCACAAGCTCGCGGTGCACCACTTTGATGGCGCGGTCCGGGTCTTTTAGTCCGTGGCCGGTCATGGTTGCGGTCACCACCGATCCCTCCGGAATTGCGCCCGCTTTCACCTCCCGGATGAGTCCCGCCAATGGCGCGGCGCACGCCGGCTCTACAAAAATCCCCTCGCTGGACGCCAACAGTTGGTAGGCCTCAAGGATTTCCTCGTCGGTTACTTTGTCGATCCGTCCGCCGGACTCGCGGGCGGCGAGGGTCGCGCCCTCCCAGCTTGCGGGGTTGCCGATGCGGATGGCGGTGGCGATGGTTTCCGGATCGGTGATGACCCGCCCGTCCACGATCGGCGCGGAACCCGCCGCCTGCCAGCCCATCATGCGTGGGAGAGAGGTGATTTTTCCGGCCTTGTGGTATTCACCGAAGCCTTTCCAATAGGCGGTGATATTGCCGGCGTTGCCTACGGGGATGAAATGAAAATCGGGCGCGCTTCCCAGGGTGTCGCAGATTTCAAACGCCGCGGTCTTCTGCCCCTCGATGCGGACCGGGTTGATCGAGTTGACCACTTCGTAGCCGTCGCGCCGGCCCAGCAGGCGGACGACGTCGAGGGCCTGGTCGAAGTTGCCGTCGATGGCGACGATTTGTGCGCCGTAGATGAGTGCCTGGGAGAGCTTGCCGAGGGCGATGTTGCCGTGCGGAAGGATCACCACCGCCCGCATGTTGGCGCGGGCGGCGTAGGCGGCGGCTGCGGCCGAGGTGTTGCCCGTGCTGGCGCAGACCACCACCTCCGCGCCCATTTGCTTGGCCCAGGACATCGCCATGGTCATGCCGCGGTCCTTGAACGAGGCCGTCGGGTTCAGCGCCTCGTATTTGAGGTGCAAATCGAACTCCCCGCCGATGCGTTTGACGAAGTTGGGAACGGGAATCAGCGGGGTGTTGCCCTCCAGCAACGTGACCACGGGCGTATGCTCGGTCACGGGCAGGAACTCCCGGTAGGCTTCGATGACGCCGGGCCAGCTCATGAAAAATCCTCCACCCGGATCGCCTGTCCGCGCCCGGACACCACGTCCAGTGCGTGCAAAGCCGCCAGCGCCCGCTGGAATACCGACTGTTTGGCATCGTCCAGCAACATCACCAGCGGCACGCTGTCGCCGTCGTGGTTCTCGGGCTGGAACACCGAGGAGATGCCGATGCTGTGATCGCCGAGGATTTGCGCCACCCGTGCCAGCACGCCCGGGCGGTTGAGCACCGTAAGACGCAGATAGAAACGGGTGTGGAGGTCGTCGGGGGCGACGGTTTTCCCATAAAAGCTGTGGGCGGCGAAGCGCCGGTTGCCCGCTCCACGTTCGTGGTCGGCGGCGGCCTCGGCGATGTCCGCAAGCACGGCGCTGGCGGTCGCGTCCGCACCCGCACCGCGCCCGTAAAAGAGCGTGTGACCCACCACGTCGCCGTCCACCGCCACCGCATTGTAAACCCCGCCGATGGATGCCAGCACATGGCCCAAGGGCACCAGCGTAGGATGAACGCGGACGCCCACGGCGTTGTCGTCGTCCGGCTTGATATGAGCCAACAGCTTGATGGTATAGCCCAGCTTGCGGGCAAAACAGACGTCGTCCGCAGTCACATCGCGAATGCCCTCGATCAATACCTGGTCCATGCGCACCCAGAATCCGTAGGCGAGCGAAGCCAGAATCACCGCCTTGTGCGCGGTGTCAATGCCGTCCACGTCCAGAGAATCGTCGGTTTCCGCATAACCCAGGCTCTTGGCCTCGGCCAGCACGGTCGCGAAGTCGCCGCCCTCGTCGGCCATGCGGCTGAGGATGTAGTTGCAGGTGCCGTTGATGATGCCGTGAATGGCCAGGATGCGATTGGCCGCCAGTCCTTCGCGCAGCGCTTTGACAATCGGAATGCCGCCGGCCACGCTGGCCTCGAAATAAATGGTGGTT
>CAZTYG010000095.1:0-7367 GCA_964617445.1 uncultured Blastochloridaceae bacterium | reverse complement strand
GAGGTAGTCGGCGCTGAGGCGTTTGGCGGCGAGTTCGAAGGAGGCGCGGGTGCGGGTGCTGGGTTCAATGAACAGGTTGACGACGGTTTTTCCGCGGAGGGAGGGAACTTTTTTAATGGAGCGGGAGAGGATGTCTTTGAATATCCGTGCGGTGTCCAGGAGCATGATGATCTCGCGGGGATCGAGTTGCTGGATGCCGAGGAGGTCTTTACGGGACCACGTGCTCACTGGGCCTCCTTTTCCGGGGCGGGAGCTATGGTGACCTGTTCGATGCCGTCGGTTTCGAGGAGGCGGACGATGACTTTTTGGTCACGCGAGGTGGGGAGGTTTTTACCGATGTAATCGGGGCGGATGGGCAGTTCGCGGTGGCCGCGGTCGATGAGGACGGCGAGTTCGATCCAGCGGGGGCGTCCGAGATCGACGATGGCGTTGAGGGCGGCGCGAATCGTGCGTCCGGTGAAAAGGACGTCATCGACGAGGATGATGGCCTGATTGTCGATGGCGAAGGGGATGCTGGTGCCTTTGGGGACGGGTAATTTGCGTTCGAGGTCGTCGCGATGAAAGCTGATGTCGAGGACGGCGGGCGGCAGGGAAGGGCGTTGGGGGTCGAATTTGGCGACGAGAGCTGCGAGTCTGTGGGCGAGCGGGACGCCGCGGGTGTGGATGCCTACGAACCCGATGGGGATGTCGGCGGGGTGGCGTTCGATGATTTCGTGTGCCATGCGGGCCATGGATTTTTCCATGGCCTGGGCGTCGAGGATGGCGGGGTTTTTCAAGCGGGACCTTTCCGGCCTCGCGGGACCGGGTTTAAAGGTGGAAGAGAATGGGTTAAGTGGAGCTGTGGACGTTCTGGCGGATAGGGTCCTTTTTCATCATGCTCTGGCGCTGGTTGCGCCAGTTGGCACGGTGTTTGACAATCCAGTCGAGGAGGGCCTTTTCGAAGCCGATATCGTGTCCGGCCTTCTGGCTCTCGATCCACTTATGGCGGAGGATTTCCTCACGTTCGGCTAGGAACTCTTTATAAAGGGCCGAATTTTTGAAGAAATTCTCGGCTTCTGTGCTTTCGTCACTCATTAAGCGTTGCATTCTGTTTTAGAGTTATGCGCACCGCTGTCAACACTGGGAAAAAATTTTCAAAAGGATTATCGTTATCGTGCATTACAATATATAGGACGTTCTCCTAAGAGCAAAGGTTCATGCAGACGAAGTATTTTTAAGGCCGGTTAGGATATCTGATAGTTGCGCAGCAGCCTGATGGAAGGCGTCAGAGGAGGCAGAGCCCTCCAGAAGGGCGACGGGACGACCGTGGTCGCCTGCCTCGCGGGTGGCGATTTCAAGGGGGATTTCGGCCAGGAGAGGGACACCGAGTTTTCCGGCTTCGGCCTTGCCACCGCCGGCGCCGAAGATGTCGTAGCGCCTGCCGTTGTCGGGGCAGAGAAAATGGCTCATGTTTTCGACCAAACCGAGAACCCTGACATTGACCTTGTGGAACATGGCGACGGCTTTGCGGGCGTCGATGAGTGCCATTTCCTGGGGTGTGGTGACGATGACAGCGCCGGAGAGGGCGACGGTCTGTACGATGGTGAGTTGGATGTCACCGGTGCCGGGTGGCAGGTCGAGGACAAGGACATCGAGTTCGCCCCAGTTGACCTGGCGGAGGAATTGTTGGGTGTAACGGGTGACCATGGGGCCGCGCAGGATGACGGGGGCATCGCCCTCGACGAGAAAGCTCATACTCATCAATTTGAGGCCATAGCGCTCGATGGGATTGATGCGTTCGTCATCGGTGACGGTGGGGCGCTCATCGGTGCCGAACATGAGTCCGGCGCTGGGTCCGTAGAGATCGCAGTCGAGGAGACCGATTTTGAGGCCGCAGGCGTGGAGGGCGACGGCGAGGTTGGCGGCAACGGTGGATTTACCGACGCCGCCTTTGCCGCTGGCGACGGCCACGATATGACGAATACCGGGGATCGACTGCTGACCGCCACCGGCCTGCATGGCGGCCCCGGCGGGAGACTGAATCCTGACGTCAATCTCGACGGCGGCAAGCCCGGACAGGTCCTTGAGGGCGGCGGCGATATCGGACCGCAACTGTTCAGGCACGGCAGTGTCGTTGGTGGTGATCTCCAGAAGGAGGCCGACTTTTTCACCCTCGATGAGGATATCTTTCACCAGTCCGAAGGAGATAATATCACGGCTGAAGCCCGGATATTTCACCGTGGAAAGACGTTTGCGAATTTCGTCCTCATGGATCATGGAAATAACGTGGGAGAAATTTCCACAAACTCAAGCCAATCCGGTGCGGAGAATAATGCTTCCCCAATTTCCCGGCGGGTGGTATCGCTACGACATGGAAGCGCGCTCGGAAGAAGACGGGGATATGATCTTGATCCACCTGGAGGGGGAGATCGACCTGCATCATTCCCCCAGGCTGCGTTCGATTCTCCAGGAGAAGGCCGGATCCAAATGCCCTTGTCTGGTGGTCAACTTCGAGCAGGTCAGCTACATCGATTCCTCCGGTCTGGCGACCTTTGTGGAATATTATCAAGAGGCGCGCAAATTCGAAGGCAAGGTGGCGCTTGCCGCGATGAGCCAGCGCGTGCGCAGTGTTTTCGAGTTAGTACGCCTGACCGAGGTGTTCTCCATCTACGGAACGGTCGACGAGGCGCGGACGGCACTGCGTGGGACCTGAGTCGCATTCCGGGCATTGATTTGTGAAAGGCTACTTCGAACTCAATGCCCGCATCCTGTTTTGGATGTTCCTGGCACCGTTCCGCGGGCGGATGTTCAGCATTCCGGAGACTTTCAACCAGATGGTGCGGATCGGAGTGCAGGCGCTGCCAATGGCGGGACTGACCGCGTTCAGTGTGGGCCTGACGCTGGCGATGCAGGCCGCGCGTGAGATGGGCCGTTTAGGGGCGGACGCATACGTGCCCGACCTCGTGGCGGTGACACTCTTGCGCGAGCTGGGGCCGCTGCTGATTGCGGTAATCGTGATCGGGCGCAGCGGATCGGCGGTGACCGCGGAGTTGGGTACGATGGTGGTCGGCGAGGAGATCGAAGCGCTGGAAACCATGGCCATCAATCCGGTGCGTTTTCTGATCGTGCCGCGATTCATCGCCATGGTCATCATGCTGCCGGTGCTCACCGTTTTCGGCCATTATATCGGCATGTTCGGCGGGTGGTGGATTTGCCATTACACCCTGGATATGGACACCGCCACCTACATTTTTCGCGCGCTGGACCGGGCGCAATTCGACGACTTGTACACCGGGATGATCAAAAGCGTGGTGTTCGCCTGGCTGATCATCACCATCGCCTGCCATTATGGACTCACCGTGACCGGCGGGGCCGAGGGCGTCGGGCGCAACACGACCTACTCGGTGGTCTATTCCCTGCTTTTTGTTCTCATTGCCAACGCCATTCTCACCGGCCTCTTCTTCTTTGCCTGAACCATGAGCACCCGAAAAAAAGACCCCAACGTTCCGGTCATCGAGGTCACCGACCTGGTGCGCGAATTCAGCGGCCGGGTGGTGCTCAACGGCATCTCCTTCAAGGTGTTTCCGGGTGAAACCCTGATCATCATGGGCGGATCGGGCTGCGGCAAGTCCACCCTGCTGCGCCACATCAACGGCTCTCTCCAGCCCACTTCGGGCTCGGTCAAACTCTTCGGCGAGGAGATCACCGCCATGTCCCCGCCCGAATTGGACAAAATCCGCCGCCGTTTCGGCATGAATTTCCAGTTCGGTGGTTTGATGCAATCGTTGACTGTGGGTGAGAATGTCGCCCTGCCTTTGTTGGAGCACAGCGTGGTGGATCCGTCGATCATCGACCTGGTGGTCAAGATGAAGCTGGAGTTGGTGGGTCTGACCGGCTTCGAACACTTGAAACCGGCCGAAATCTCCGGCGGGATGCGCAAGCGCGTGGGCCTTGCACGCGCCGTGGCGCTGGACCCCGAACTGTTATTCTCCGACGAGCCCACCTCCGGTTTGGACCCGGTGATGACGGCGGTGGTGGACAAACTTACGGATGACCTCACCAAGAATCTGGGGATGACCGCCGTGGTGGTAACCCACGACATGACCAGTGCATTCCGGATCGGCACCCGCATGATCATGCTCGGCGTCGGCCCGCACCAGGGCAAGATCATCGCCGAGGGCACCCCGGAGGAAATTCGCCACCACCCCAACGAGATGCTGCAGCAGTTCATCAAAGGCGAGGCAGACGGACCAATTCCCTTGAAACTTTCCAAAGACGACTATATCAAACGCCTGATCGGCTAACCGGACACACCCATGGCCTCCACCAACAAATCCAACTACATCATCGCCTTCACCGTGATCGCCTGCAGCATCGGCTTGCTGCTGGCCATGGCCGCGGCCCTCACCGATTTCGGCATGGGCACCAACAACGCCCGCACCGTCACCATTGACATGCCGTCGGCCACCGGTCTTCGGGTCAATTCCCAGCTCCGCTACGCCGGTGCGCCTGTAGGAAAAATCAACTCCATCGAACCAATCCCATGGGACCAGCGCGGGGAAGACTCCAGTCTGGCCATCCGAGTCACCGCGGTCATCACCAGCGACATGCCCGAGCTGAAGACCGATTCCTCGGCGTCCATCACCGCTGACACCTTGCTGGCCGAAAAATTTCTGGACCTGTCTCCCGGCAGCGCCTCCGCGCCGGTGCTGGCCGATGGCCAGGCGATCCGCGCCAGCCAGGTCGCCACCTTCGACGATCTCACCCGCTCCGGTCTGGAACTGCTCGACGAGCTCAACGAAGTCGTCGCAAGTCTCAAAGGGGATTACCCCGACATCTCCGATAAGATCGGCTCGCTGCTCAACAACGCCGACAACCTCGCCCAGGACGCCGAGAGCCTCATCAAGCGGCTGGACCAGATTTTGGAGGATAACGAAGGAGATATCGACACATCGCTGGCCGAGTTGCGTGTGGTATTGCAGAATCTCAAAGTGGTCTCCACTTATGCAAAATCCTTCACCGGCACAGTCGGCCAGCGTCCGTGGCGGGTGATGTGGGGCGGGGAAATTCCCGCCCTTCCCACCGAAGAAGAAATCATAGAGAGCAAGGAACCGGTGACCATTGCGCTGCCGAAGCGCTGAGTCGGCACCGCCGTCAGCGCGCGGGTTCGCTCACGGTTCCGAAATCTGCGCCTTGATGCGGAATTCCTTGATCACTTGGCGCGCACCCGGGCTGCGGTCGGAAAGCATCAAGACATCACCGGTCAGGTTGCGCAGGGTTTCATTGACCTGTTGTGCCTGGGGAAGCACCAATTCCATTTGTTCCAAACTCGCCTTCGCCTGTTTGCGTTGTTGCAGCAACGAATAGCTGTCCATCGAATAGAAGACGCAAAAAGCCACCAGCACCACGGCCAGAGGGTAGAAAACGCTGTGATTGGTGTCACTCATGAATCAGGGTCTCGGGAGGTTGGGTTCTTGCGGGGTGATGTGGACATTGTACTGGCGGAGCAGATCAGCCAGTTCGGGTTCCCGGGTGGCAAGCTGGGCCAGTCTTCCCGCCATCTGGCGCAGCATTGGCTCGGCCCGCTGGGCCGAAGTGATGGTGGCCTGTGCCGCCATCATCTCGCGCGCCAGCTTCGCGTTCTCCACGCTCAGCACGTACTTTCCGGCCATCAACACCACCAAAAGCACGGCCAGCGCCCATAAAATCATCAACTTGACCCGGTTCATCCCCGGCATCATGGCGGATCGGTTCTTCTTGGCAAGTCCGGGTGTTCCTCCCACGAACTCCAAACTTGCCAGCCACCTACGACTCCCCCATTCTCTAACCCCTTATGGCACTGGACATGCAACAACCGGGGGACGAACCCCGCATCATCGAGGATTCTCACGACGACCTGGTGGAGCAACTCAAATGGCCCGTTCTGGGAGGCATCGTAGTGTTGCTGGGGGGGCTGGCAGCTTACGGATTCTGGTGGAACCAAAAGAACCAAAGCGAAGTGGAGGCATCCCGGTTGTTGATGGCCGACGGTGGGCGGGAGACTTTGGAGCAGATTGTGGCCGGTCATTCCAACACCCCGGCCGGTGCGGTGGCCATCATCCGCCTTGCCCGCGAAATGGCCAACGAAGGCGAATGGGCACCCGCCCTGGAGCAATACGATTTGTTCCTACGATTGCACCGCCGCCATTCCCTCGCCCCGGCCTGCCAACTCGCCCGCGCCAATGTGATCGAAGCCATGGGCGACTCTGCAGCTGCTCTGGACGCCTACCACGCCATTCTCACTGGTCCCGACGCCCACCCCTTTTCCGCGCCGGCTCGTCTTGGAATCGCCCGCATCCACATCAGCGAAGGCAACCATACCGCCGCCCGCCAGTCGCTCACCGAGTTTCTCGCTCTCGAGGAAAACCGCGCCTTCCAAGGCGACGCCGAGCGTATGCTCCGCTCCCTCCCCCCGGAATCCTAGGTCCTGTTCACGGGCACGCTTGCTGACCGGGGTTGCTTGACTAACTCGCGCCCAGGTCCATTCTCAGACGCGTTATGTCCAAAATCCGAGTCACCGTCTGGGGCGAAAACGTCCACGAACACAAAAATGAAACCGTCCGCGCCGCATATCCCGATGGCATGCACAACACCATTGCCGCCGCGCTGAATCAAGACCCTCGCTTTCAGGCTCGCAGCGTTACTTTGCAGGACCCCGAACACGGCCTGACCGAAGAATTGTTGGCGCAAACCGATGTGCTGATCTGGTGGGGACACTGCGCCCACGGCCAGGTCGAGGACAACATCGTCTCCCGCGTGCAGCGCTGCGTGCTCCAAGGCATGGGGTTGGTCGTCCTCCACTCCGGTCACTATGCGAAAATTTTCAAACGTCTGTTGGGCACCAGCTGCTCCCTGACCTGGCGGGAAGCCGGGGAAAAGGAACGGCTGTGGATATGCAATCCCGGCCACCCGATTGTCCAGGGTATCGACGCCCCCTACTTCGAGATCGAGCAGGAAGAAATGTACGGCGAGCCCTTCGGCATTCCGGTTCCCGACGAGCAGATATTCATCAGCTGGTTTCAAGGCGGCGAGGTCTTCCGCTCCGGCTGCACATGGAAACGCGGCAATGGAAAAATCTTCTACTTCCGTCCCGGCCACGAAAGCTATCCGACCTACCATCATCCCATCGTGCAGCTGGTCATCCGCAACGGCGCGGCCTGGACTGCCCCCGAAGGATCGCGGTGGATCGATTCCTGCCCGAACATTCCGGTGGACAAAGCCGCCGAAAAAATCGAGGAACGGGGACCCAAGCTGCACAAGGCAGGCGAAGCCGGTTTCCGGTGATTTTTTCTTGGAGTGCCGTGGGGCACTTGTGCTAGGTTCCTCGTTCCACGGCAGCGTAGCTCAGT
>CAZTYG010000094.1:0-7496 GCA_964617445.1 uncultured Blastochloridaceae bacterium | reverse complement strand
TCGGCGGTCGAAATACGCAAGTACTTGCCGCAGGGCGATCCTTTTGTGTTTTTGGACAGTGCGCGAATGGAAGGGGGAACCGTTCACGCGACTTTCCGGCCCGAAGCCACGGGTTTCTATTTTCAGGGGCACTTCCGGGACGAGCCGGTGCTGCCCGCCGCGATTCTGACCGAGGCCATGGGTCAAGCCGCGTGTTTGTTTGTCAACCGCAAGCAGGCCGGAGCCTCCTTTCCGCGCCACATTTATGTGCTCAACATCGAAGGGGCCCACTTCCGCCGCAAGATCAAGCCCGGCGAGTTGCTGGAGATCGTCATGGAAGTTCAGCACGACGCCGACCCCCTCTACAGTTTCAGCGGCGAAGCCCGGGTTGGCGGGGAAGTGGCGGCGAAAGTGGACCGCTTCTTTCTGGCGTCGGGTGAAATTCAGACGCAAGCAACCGCAGCGGCCGCCAACGGAGACTGAGCGCCGTGCGGATTTTTGTCCGGGGGCTTGGATTCCACACCTGTGTGGGCAACAGCCGTGAGGCGGTGGCCGACTCCGCGCGCGCGGGGCGGTCGGGCATCTCAATTTGCGCCGAATTCGACAGGCCGGATGTTCCTGTGCGGCTTGCCGGAACCGTCGCGGGATTCGAGTTTCCGGGCCACGACCCTGAGGACTGGGTGTGGCCCTCGGAATATCCGCTGCCGCCGAAATATTTGCGCCCGATGTCACCCGCCGCCATTTACGGCTACTGTTCGGCGCGAGTGGCATTGGATGACGCGGGCTGGGGCGAAGAAACCACTCGTGATCTTGGTACCGGACTCTGCTGCGCCTCGTCCGGATCCGCGCGGCTTTTGCATCATCATCTCCACACCTTGAAAGAACGCGGCCCCGAACACTGCCATCCGTTGGGCATTGTCCGCTCCATCGCCGGTTCCCTTAATTTCAACCTGGGCGCCGCCCTCGGCATCCGCGGCGGCACGCTGGGGTTCTCCACCGCCTGCGCCTCATCCTCCCACGCCATTGGTTACGCCGTGGACCAAATCCGGCTCGGTCGGTGGCAGCGCGCTGTGGTGGTGGGTGCCGAAGAAGTCGGTTTTTATGCCACCCTGCCATTCGCAGCAATGCGCGCGTTGAGTCTGGGCGCCGACCCCCGGCAATACCCGCGGCCCTTCGACCGCAAGCGCGACGGTTTCGTGGCATCCGGCGGTGCCACCGCCATGGTATTGGAGGGTCATGACACGCCGCCGGCCGGCTCGTATGCCGAAATCACGGGCTGGGGCGAGTCCTCCGATGGCTTCAACGTCATGGCACCGGAACCGGAGGGGGCGGGACTGGCCGAGTGTATGAAACGCGCGCTTGCCGACGCGCGGGCCACCCCCGGAGATATCGATTACATCAACGCCCACGCCACCGGCACCACCGTGGGCGACACCGCGGAGCTGCGCGCCATCCGGGCGGTGTTCGGCCCCGGCGGACACATCCCCGAGGTCAGCAGCACCAAAAGCATCACCGGCCATGGTCTCTCGCTGGCGGGTGTGCTGGAGGCGGGCATAAGTTGTCTTGCACTGCGCCATGGATTTGTGCCGCCCAACACCAAGCTGGACCAGCCTGACCCCGAAGCAGAAGGTATTCCGCTGCCGATATGCCCGCAGGACCGGGAGCTGAACACAGTGCTCTCCAATTCCAGTGGCTTCGGCGGCTCCAATGTCAGCATTGTTCTGGGCCGGGTCTAGGTCCTGTTCACGCGCGTGATTTGGTGGTGGAGCCGTGCGGCACTTTTCTTCAGAATGCCGGGATGTTGCAGCGCTGGATATGGGGCACCACCCTGGCACCACAGGCCCATCTGCTGGCGGGCTTTGCGGCTGCAATCGCTTTCTATATGGTGCTTTCGGCCGCGCCGCTGATCGTGGTGGCCATCGGCATCGTCATGCAATTTCTTCCGGTGGACCTGAGCGACGGCATGGACAAGCTGTTGCAACGGATCATTCCTGAGGGGACCTTATTGGACCCGGACATCCTGATTGAAACTGCGCGGCGCGCCGCCGGGCGTGGAGTGTTGACCCTCTCCTTCGTATTCGCCCTGTGGAGTTCGAGCAACTTCATGACCCAGATGGTATCTTCACTGCGAAACATCTTCAAAGCCGGGCAGAGCCGCCCTCCCTCCGGCTGGGCCAACCGCGCACTGTCCTTCCTATTGATGCTGCTCTGGGGGCTGCTCATGACTGTGGCCGCCACCCTCGTGGTATTGGCCCCCGTCGTGGAGATTCACATCGACGAACTCGGTCTCCTGAGTGACCCGGTATTGTGGGTGGGGCGTCTGGTGCGCCACTTTCTGGCGTTCTTTCTCTTGTTTTTCCTTTTCTGGATTACCTATCGGGTGACGGCGGGAAGGGCATATCCAACAAAGCGTCTGGCCCTGGTCTCCCTGGGTGCTTCCATTGGCTGGTTGCTTCTCGGTTGGGTGTTCTCCCACATCCTTTCGAAACTGTGGATGCAAAGCGCCATCTACGGCACGCTGGGCAGTGTGGTCGCCACCCTCATGTGGGCCTACCTCTCGGCGTGGATCATCCTGCTGGGCGCCTGCTGGCTGGTGCGGCGCGCGAAGTGACCATGGACACGCTTGTTTGGATCAATGACAATCTGCTGGCGCAACTGGCGCGGGAACAAACCAATGTTCATCGTCTGGCCTCGACCCGATCAGGGTGGATCGAGCGGTATGGGGACGAGGCGGTGCTCTGCCTGCGCGAGCCGCGATTGACGGATGCATGGCATCGTGAATTACTGGATTGGGGACGTGCGCATGGATTGGACTGGCGGCGTGTTTTCCTGCGCCATGTCGCGCGCGAGCCTGACATGCGCGCCCCAGCGCGGCTGCTCATCGGTCCGGCTCCTGACGGCCCGCGTGTCGTGCTTGAAAACGGGTTGTGGTATCACGTCCACCCGGAGGATGGGTATTCCACCGGACTCTTTCCCGACCAGCGCGGCAACCGCGCCTGGCTCGTGGCCCGGCGGCCCGGGCGTGTGCTCAACTGCTTCGCCTACACTTGTTCGTTCTCGGTCGTCGCTGCCAGTGCCGGGGCCGCGACGTGCAGCCTGGACCTGTCCAAAAAAATCCTCGCCCGCGGACGGGAAAACTTCACGCGCAACAATCTGACGCTGATGGGCCAACGGTTTCTTGCCGATGATGTTCGCGCGGTACTGCCCCGGCTGGCGCGGCGCGGCGAGCGATACGACGCCATCATTCTGGACCCGCCGACCTTTGCCCGTGGACGTGGTGTTTTCCGGGTCGAGCGCGAGATGCCCGGCCTTGCGGCCATGGCCTGGGAGTGCCTCGCTCCTGGGGGCTGGTTGCTGCTCTCCACCAATTCCCGGAATATGGACCCGCGTGATTTGGGAGCCATCGCACGCAAGCTTGGAGCGGGGACGGTGGAGGAGGGTACACGGCCTGCCGACATTCCGCCCGCTGACATGCCTGCCACGTTGTGGGCGCGCAAAAGCGGTTGACGCACCCCGCCCCCCTCACGCCATACTATCCCGCATGATTCCTGCCGCGCTTCAGCCGTGGATCGAAGAAGGACTGGAGGTTCTGCGTGTCGCCCTCTTTCATCCCACCAACGATCAGCAGATGGTGATTCTGACCGGAATCGGATTTCTCATCATCGTCTTCGGCCTCTCCAATTTCCACTACATCGGTGGTGCCGGAACCGCTTCCCTGCTGGTCAGCTTGTTTGCCACCACCCTGGGTATCATTTTGCTGCTGGCCCTCGCCGCCGGAATGCAGCTGCTGCTCTTCCCCTGGCTCGAAGTCGAGGGGTTCTTGGACCCGATCGCCAACAAAAAACACAACATCCCCGACGTTTTGCAAATGGACACCAAGCGGATCGTGATATTCTCCATCCTCATGGGGGGCTTTTCCTTCTTCGTAGTCTCACCCATTACAGCCGGCATGTTCCGTTCCAATATGTTTGTCAGTGCCACCGCGTGGGTCATCAGCCTGTTTATTGCTGGTTTTATGATCTATCTCGGCAGCCTTGTCTTCAGTATGCTGGATGAAGAAAATCCCCCCGTGTTGGAGGAAGTGCAACAACTCACTGACAAAATCAAAGAACGCGCGCGGGAAATGGAACTCCCCTCCTTGCCGTCCAAGCCCGCACCGTCCGATGAGACTCCCTGAAATCCTCGCCGCTTCCGTGTTGCTTGTTTGGGCATGGACCCCAACCCGGGCCGCGCCTACCCACGAGGAAATGAACGAAGCCTTCGGCGTTCCGTTCTGGCATAACGCATCCTTGTGGGAGGACGCCGACACTGAGCTGGCCGGGCGTTTGAAGTGGCCGGAGGAATCCCGCACCCGTTTCAAAAGCAGCTTTCGCCTCTACCCGTCCAAAGATTACCGCATCCTCGGACGCCAACCTTATTCCGCCACACTCTACGCCGACGATGGCAAACCGGAGATCATCTCCATCGTCTTTGCCAACAGCGGGGATATTTTCGGGCACGGCGACCCGGCGTTGACCGGGGAGCGCTCCTCGCGCGTTGACACCTCGCCGCTGCAAAAAGCCATCGACGCCGACGCTTCGGCCATCGAAGAGCTGCTCACTGGAATGTTGGGTGCCCCGCAACGCGCCCAGTTTGGGACCGGACGCCAGACCCGTGAAGATGTTCTGCGCTGGGACTGGAACGGTCACGCTCTGCTGCTGTCCGTCCAGGAAGGCAGTTACGTTGGTCTGCGCCTCATCCGTCCGGAATTCGCCGATCAACGTGGACGAGTCGAGCGCGTCAGCGGGCGTGACTTGCGCACGTCCCTGGCCGATCGGGTGAAGCGGCGGGATAACGGCGACGTCATTGTGACCGATATTCCCATGGTGGACCAGGGACCCAAAGGTTACTGTGTGCCCGCTACCTGGGAAAGATACCTGCGCTATCTGGGCATTCCCGCCGACATGTATATTCTGGCCCGCGCCGGAGGCACCTCGGCGGGCGGTGGAACGTATCTCCATCTCATGAACAAAGGTGTGGAAGATTATGTGCGTCGCAACAACCGGCTGATAGAAGATGTCCGCGGTCGCATGGAAATCAGGTCTTTTGCGCGCTACATCGATGCGGGCTTTCCCCTTATGTGGACCATGGATGTCAATCCGGTCCTGAACGTGGAGATGACAGAACGCAGCGCCATGCGTGCGACAAGCCAGGACTGGGATGCATGGAAAGCGAAGATGGATGAAATTCGCGCCAAATATCGCGACATCCGGCGTTTGGAGGGCGGGGGTCACATGTGCATGATCATCGGCTACAACGAAACCACCGGGGAGATTGCCATCAGCGATTCCTGGGGGGGGCAATTCGAAGAACGTTGGATGCTGATCGAAGAGGCGCAGGCCGTGCATCATCATTTGCAGTTGATCCGTTGGTGATCCGCCATTGACTTGCGCCCGCTGCATCCTCTACGCTTTCCGGTCCATCGCGGCGGTCGTTTAATGGTAGGACTCCAGCCTTCCAAGCTGGAAGCGAGGGTTCGATTCCCTCCCGCCGCAATGTTGAAATACTCACGGACCACCTCTCCCCACAGGACCTGGCCATACCCTCCCAGCTCCGTCGGAATCGAACCCGAGCGAAAAAGCGAGACTGCCCACGCGTAAGCGTCTCTTCATAGCGCGGAGCGCCACTTTGCAGAGCGGTGGGGTGGGGGCCGCAATTCGATGGACTCGCTCCTTTCAGTCGTCTCGCCCTACGGGTCGCGTGTAGTTGCGATCTGACCGGGCCTTCGGCCACGGGCTCCCTCCCGCCGCACCAATTCCCGCAAACCCAACAGGCACAGAACCTTGCGCGGGAGGTGGTGCACCATCGCTCTCCACCTGGCTGAAAAGCTCCGCCACCGTCAGGCAATCACTCCAACCCTCCTTCCCAAAAGTTAAAGCGCGACTTTATTTTGTAGTTGCGAGTTTAATTTAAAGGTTGCACCTTATTATTGTGAGCCACCTAGAATTTGAACCCAAACTCGAAGGCCTCCAAGGCTTCCGACTGGATGCCTTGATCGGACACACGGTGTTTGAGGTATTAACAGATCCGCGGGATCTCCGGCGGTTTCGTTCTGCGCTCATGGAGCTTGCCAAGATATTGACAGCGGACACCCGGTTTCACGGAGTCTTGATCTTGGACGAACCTCAGATCGGTGATGATCGGCTGCACGAGGAATGGCATGGCATCGGGTTCCTCTTCCGCCCGGAGATCATGGAGCGGATCACACTCGTTATCCGGCGTGAGGATACTGAGGATCAAATCCTTGGCCCCCTGACCGACGAGGCACAGAACTGCATCGAGCCCGTCAGCGAGAACGCCCGCCAGCGGGCGTCCCGCCCGGCACGCCGACCCTCCGAGGCCTTTTTCGACATCCTTCGCATCCTCCTCATCCACTGGTTCAGAAAATCCGGTCCGCTGACCTCGAAAGAACTGTGCCTTCAGTCAGGGTTTAGCTACCCGACCGTGGCGGCGGCCCTGGAAAAATTGGAGTCCTACATGCTTCGCCACTCAGACCGCCGGATCGAGCTGCGGTCCTTCCCCAGGGATGCCTGGTTCAAGCTCCTGGCCCAGGCCGAGAAAGTCCGTTCCAGTCAGGGATACACGGATCACTCAGGCCGGCCACGTCCGCCTGAGGTCCTACTGGGTCGCCTGCGTGAACTTGGCCGCGACGATGTCGCGGTTGGTGGTGTCACAGGCACCCGTCACTACCTGCCAGGGTTGGACCTCACCGGCACACCCAGGCTCGACCTTGTGATTCATCACAAAAGAGTGCGCGCCCCGATTGATTTGCTACGCCGCCTCGATCCAGCTCTGAAACCCGTCGAACGGGGAGAATCGCCCCAAGTCGTCATCCACACCCTTTACCGGCCCAAGACTCTCTTCACCCTCTCAGACAAGGGCGATGTCTGGGCGGACGAAGTCGAGTGCCTACTCGACCTCCACGAAATGCGGCTGGAGTCTCAGGCCCTGGAATTTGTTGAACACCTCACCCCCAAGCCGAAACCATGAGCCAGATCACACCCTCGAAAGTTCTCGCCGAAGTTTCCGCTGCGGTTCCTGCCGCTTGCCGGGAAAACATGGTCATCATCGGCAGCCTCGCCGCCGGTTATCACTTTTTCGGTAATGACAAGTCCAAGGCCGTCCGCACCAAAGATGTGGACTGTGTTCTCGAGCCCTTCCATGCGGCTGTTGGTGTCGGCCAAAGCATTGCCCGCCAGCTCCTCGATGCTGGCTGGAAGCGGAGAATGCAGGGCGACCACCAAACCCCCGGCAATGATCAAACGCCCGTAGATCAACTTCCCGCTGTTCGTCTGTATCCGCCGGAGGCAGACCCCAATTCCGAGGAAACCTGGTTCATCGAGCTGCTGACGCTCCCTGAATCTGCCGAGGGCGCTGGCAAAGCGTGGACACGGCTCCCACTTGCAGAGGGGCATTTCGGCCTTCCCACCTTCCGCTTCCTTTCCATCACGGCGTTCGATCCTTTGCCCGCTGGCAAG
>CAZTYG010000093.1:6255-7562 GCA_964617445.1 uncultured Blastochloridaceae bacterium | reverse complement strand
AATGCCAGGATAACCATTGACCAAAGAGGACGGGAGCCAGAAGAAGCCGGCTGGGGAAATAGATCCGTCCGTTGGATTTGAGGGGTTGGGCTCGGCTCCATCCCGCGTAGGCTAGTGCGGCCAATAGAAAAGCCAGAGCCGGCCACAGCAGGAGAACGGATGCCGGCCAGCCTGCCACGAGGAGAATGAAGCAGACCAGAGAGGCGGAGGCATGGAGTGCGGCCACCCGTAGATTGCGTTCCCGCAGCCATTCTGACGCGTGGGGCCGGGGGGAGAACAGCTGCAGTGCCAGCAGACCGAGCATGAAACCGGCGAATACATCGATGACATGGTGCTGATAGGTCAGCAGAGTGGAGATGCCGATCAGGCTGAACCAGATATGGGTGGCACCGCGCAGCCATCCTTTGGTATGGCGGACGTAAACATCGGCCAGAATGGTGCGCAGGGTGATGTGCAGTGAGGGCAACAAGTTGTGGGGCTGATCCATGCCGATAAACCAGTCCCAGACGGCCCCGAGCCATCCGTCGAAGCGGGGCCGTTCCACGGCCAGGGTCAGCGGCATCAAGAGATAACAGATTGCGGCGACGATGATCACGAAAACCACTTGTCGGCTGAACCGGAACAATTCTTCCCGGCTCCCCACCACAAAGGCGGCACCGAGGAAGAACAAATCGATCGAAAGGTAGGGGATGGTCATCCATGGGACGAAGGGAATGAAGCGTTCCCAGGAGAAATAGATGGTGCCGACATCTTCCCGTGTTGCGGTGAAGCTGTTGGTGGAGGTGTAGATGACGATGAAAAACGCCGAAAGTCCGAGGCAGACGGCGGGCCGCAACCACCATTTCATGGGTGATTCCTGCGTGCCACCGCGACACTGAAAATGCCCCAGTCGTCGATATCCATGGCCTGTTTGGTGAATCCGGCGGCAGCAGCGAGTTGGTCCATCTCGGCCTGGGTGCGGCGGCGCATGATCCAGGGTTGTCCCTCGCGGTTTTGCAGCACACGGGCGATGAATTCCACTTGGGGATGCCAGGGCTGGTTGGTGTAGATCAGGCAACCACCCGGGCGGATACGGGCGGCAAGCTGGCGGAGAGATTTGAGCACGGGTTCGTTTTCGGGGAAAAGCTCGTAGAGTCCCGAGACGATGCCGATGTCGAATTGGCGGCCGGCCGGGATGCTTCCGTCGAGGTCGAAGGCGTCGCCGTGGTTGATTTCGACGTGTTCGAGCCGGAGGCTGTCACGGAGTTGGCGCGCGGCCTCGAGGTTTTCTTCTTTGTAGTCCTGAAGATAAGCGGATGTGGGGATGT
>CAZTYG010000093.1:0-6245 GCA_964617445.1 uncultured Blastochloridaceae bacterium | reverse complement strand
CGTCCGCCGCCGGTGGCAATGTCGAGGATTTCCACCGGCGTTTTCGACCGGGCCGCTTCCCGGATCATGTCGCCCAGGCGGTTTTCCAAATGGACACGGCGCTGGCGGATGCCCTGCCAGCCGACGCTGTCGAGATAGGATTGATCGAAGCACTTGCCGATGAGCAGTGAGCCCGCGGGTTTGTTGCGGTAGACGTAGTCAAGCGTGACGCCGGAGTCGAAGCCGGACTTCCAGCCGAGGGCCACTCCGTTGCTGAGTTTGCCAACGGTTTTCAGGATGAACCGCATCAGTGAGAAAAGGATGCTGCCGGGCTGTCGCAGCCGGTCGTATTCGCTTTTGGTATAGCCATCGCGGTCGGCCCCGAGCAGGTTGGGTGCGGGAACGGGCCGGGCGTCGAGATCGGCAAGAAATTCCCGGACGGCATCCACCACCCGTTCGCGGCCTTTTTCATGGAAGATCGCGTGGTAAAATCCGTCGAAATGGCGGTGGACCTTGCGGTCGGAGGACACACGGTCGAGGAACTTGACCTGAACCGGGACGTTGACCACCCAGTCCGAACCGGCGGTCAGCAGCAGCGTGGGCGTCTGGATGGCAGCGGCGTCGGCGACGATGCGGGAGGAGGTGTCGTGCAAATCCAGCAGCATGTTGACGGCGATTTGGGGGAATATCTGCGGGTCATTCTTGTAGATTTCGGCCTGTTCCCGGTCATGGGTAACCATCGTGGCTTTTACATAGCTGCGGACTTCCGATGGACCGAACAATCGTTCCTTCAAGCGCAACAGCGGGACGGCGAAGGGGATGTAAAGCTTCACCCGGAACGCCGGAGTGCCCAGGATCATCGCACGGATATTCGGTGCATAGTCATGCACCCAGGTGGCCACGATCACCGCTCCCACGCTGTGACCCATGACCACCATGTTTTCGACGGGAATCTGGTGGGTTGCGGAGACGTGTCGCACGAAGACTTCGAGATCGCGTGCCACAGCGCCGACCGATGGGGCGTGTCCGCGTTCTCCGTCGGATTTTCCATGGCCGCGTGCATCCCATGCAAAGCATGCGGTATCCGTGAGGTTGAGCCGGTCGATGGTCTCCTGCCAGCGTGCGCCGTATTCGTGGCCACGGTGGCAGAGGATCAGGGCCTTGCGGCAATCGGGTCCGGGTTCCCATGCCTGATAGTGGAGGGTGGAATCGTCCCAGGTGCGGAATGTGTGTGATTTCGGGTTCATGGTATTGTTTCTGGTTTGGTTGGTCATGCGCTGAAGTAGTAACGGATCAGGTGGAAATAGACGGGGGCGCTGAAGCAGAGCGAGTCCATGCGGTCCAACATGCCGCCGTGGCCGGGGATGGAAGAACCGAAGTCCTTGACGCCCTGATCACGTTTGATCGCGGACATGACCAGGCCGCCGGAGAATCCCAGCAGGACCAGCAGCGCGGACATACCGGCCGCCTGCCACAAATTGAATGGCGTGAGTCCGTGCAGGATCGTGCCGATGAGGCAGGCGGCGGCACCGCCACCGACCAGGCCTTCCACGGTTTTGTTCGGGCTGATTCCCGGTGCCACCGGCCTGCGGCCCAGGCACTTGCCGAAAACGTATTGCAGAATATCGCTCATCTGGGTGACGATCAGCAGGAACAGAACAAGTTTGAGCGGGCTTCCCGCCATGCCGGGAATATCCAGCATCAGGAGGGCCGGGATGTGGCTGAGCGAATAGACGCAAAGCAAAAGACCCCATTGGATTTCCGCGGTCCGCGCCAGATAGTCGGTGGGATCGCCGCGTAGCACGCTGCGGATGGCGACAAAGATGAACCCGTATACAGGAATAAGGATGCTCATCATGCCGTACCATTGGGTGGCCACGAAGTAGTATTGCAGCGGCGTGATGACAAAGAAGGCCCAGAAGAGCGTGCGATGGTCGGCGGTACGGGTCGTGATCAGGCTGATGAACTCACGCAGGGCGAAGAACGAGATCAGCCCGAAAAACACCACGGTCGCCGTGTAGCCGAGCTGGAAAAACAGGAAGACCGCAGCCACCATCACCCACCAGGCAAAAATCCGCTGGTTGAGGTTGGTGATGGATTGGCATCCGGCGGGCGGGCGGTTGCGGCATCGAACACGGAGAATCTGGCCTATGATGGTGGCGACTGCCAGCAGTGCCGCCAGGCTGCCGAGGATCAGCCGGATATCGGGGTCGTCGAGCGGTTTCATAAGTGGGGAGCCTCCATGACCGCATCGGCGGCGCGTTTGAGAAAGTCGTTCTTGTTCTCGGCTTCGATTCTTTGCAGGGGCTTGCCGAAGGAAACATTACAAATCAAGGGAACAAGCAGCACTTCCCCGGCGGGAAGGATGCGGTTCATGTTCTGGATGAAAACGGGCACCAGTGCCGCCTGTGGATGGCGTTTGGCCAGGTGGTAGAGACCGCTTTTGAACGGCATGGTGGAGGGATCATCCCCGCGTTTGCGTCCTCCCTCGGGGAAGATGATCAACGAGGAACCTTCCTCCAATGCCCGGCTCATCAGATCGAGGGGGTTGTTGGATTTGGTCACATGGCGGCGCTCGATCAAGACCGCCCGGAACACATCGTGGGCGAGTTTGTGGCGCAACCTTCCCTTGGTCCAGTAATCATGGGCCGCCACCGGGCGGGTTTGATCCCGTAATGGGGCGGGAAGCAACGACCAGATGATCAGGAAATCCAGATTACTGGTGTGGTTGGCAAAGTAGATGCGCTGACCTGGATCGGGCGCGCAACCCTTCCATTGCGCCTGCACCCCTGTGATCAGGCGGCAGCAACCGGCGGTCAGCGTGGCGGCAATCATGCACTGCCTTTGAGTTGGCGGTGTATGCGGGAGAGTCGGCGGACGATGGTCCAACAGCTGCCCAGGGCAATGAAAGCCAGAATGCCCGCCAGGATATACTGATTCTCCGTCAGCAGGAATTCGGCATAAGCGAGAAAGCAGCCAAGGGTCAGGAAAAACATGCGGTGCTGTTTGGCCATCGGCCCGCAAAAGTCCTGGGCCAGACCGAGGCTGCCGCCCAACAGCCGCACATAGGCCGTGCCCAGGGCCAGCACCGCACAAACCCAGCCCAGATGCAGACCCAGGGGCTGGATGCCGACGGCCAAGCCCGCGCCAAGCAGCAGCACGACATCTTCCAGGCGGTCGGGGGCCTCATTGAACAGAGCCCCGGTCGGCTCCCCTTTGCCTGCCTCCACGGCAACCAGCCCGTCCATCATATTGCAGAACAGGCGTAGTTGGATGCAGACCGCAGCGGCCAGGAAGACGCTTGCATGTGCCCCGCCCAGACCGATCCATGCAAAGCATGCCCCCCCGGCGAGGGCAAATACGATACCCAGCAGGGAGATGGTGTTGGGAGTCAGGGGGGTGCGGGCCAGCAGACGCGTCAATGACCCCGCCCACCATGCCGACCTGGTTTTCAGTGGCCTTCTATTGACGGGATCCCCTGCGTTAACCACCATCACTTGATAGGGTATCCGTTTGTGCCCATCGAGCAAAAAAACGCAGGACTGTTCCGGGGTTGGATGCGGGCGCTGCCGGATGGTCTTCATCCACCACGTCCATTCGACCTTCATCAAGTGCGGGTTGTAAGTCATTCAGTCCTCCCACCCTTTGAATCGCTGCAGGACGTCCAACGCTTGTTGCCGTTTCTTTTCGAACAGGGCGAACACCGTCACGATCAGCACCCCGGTGCAGAGGCCGACCACATACCAGATCCACGTCCAGCCGAGATTGGAGCTGGCGTGCCAGATCACCGCCAGCAGATCGATCAGGAGGAACAAGGAGCCCAACAACAGGAAGGCCTTGATTCGTAATGCCATTCCCAAGAGCACGCCCCCCACGGCAAAGGCACCAAGGATCAGCGGCAACCAGAACGATTCCGAAACACCATGGATGAACAAATCCGCCGACGAGGAAACATAGATCACGAGCAGGCAGCCATACCGCAGTGCGGACAGTGCGGGGGCACCGATCCGTTCACGGTTCAACTGGCCGCCGATCAATGTCGAGAGGGCACCGGGGATCAGCCACAGCTGCGGATGTTCGAAAAAGCTGAATCCGTCCAAGCGGTTGAGGAAGACCCACAATGCGGCATTCGCCGCCAGAGCACCCACCGCACCCAGCCACCACGAACGCCGCACCAGGGCGAACGCTCCGTAAAACAAGCCCACCAGGAACAACACCCCGTGATAATCCATGCGCGATTCCATTGCCCAGAAACCCAGCACCGGCAACAGCGGCAGAAACAGGCCGGTGCGCATCAGCGGCGCGGGCAGGGGTGAGGTCGCCCGGGTGAATGCGTGTCCGCAGGCCACACCGGCAAAGGCGATCGCCATGACCACCAACGGCCAATAATCGGCCAGTATTCCGCCGAACAACCACGGGGCCGTGATCCGCAGATGGATGAAAGCTGCCGCCAGAGCCGCCTCCGCCACATAAACCAAAGGTTCCCTCCAGCCCTCCGGCACGGGCGTGAATCCCCGCAGCCGGTCCAAAGCCGCCGCCACCGCCATGCCGGAGAACAACACACATGCCGCCACAGGCACGGCAACCACCCAAGTGGCCCATTCCGTGTCACCCCACACCGCTGATGCGCCCTCAAAAGCCAGCAACAGCAGACAAACCCCCACCCACAATCCGGCCGCCAACGCGCCCGCCGGACGACGCGCTTCATGCCATGCCCGCAGCAAAGTTCCGGTTGCGGTGCCGACGAATCCGCAGGCCACAAGCCCCACCGTCAACGCCCCCAACAGGGCCGCCAAACGTTCCACCCCTCCGCTTGTGGCGGGCATCAGTGCCCAGATAGCCAGCACCCATGCCGCCAAAGCCAGCAACCACGAACTCACCGGCAACAGCCGGGTTGACGGTTCCCGTTCGGCGAACACCAGTGCGGCCGCATGCATCAGCACAAACAGCGCAAGCGCAACCCGGGCCCACATGACCGGCAGCCCTCCGCCTCCCCACAGGTCCTCGTTCAGCACCAACACCAGATAGCCCGCCACCGGCAGGGTTGCCGCCGCCACCAGCCAGACCACGTTTCCAAGATTCCGCCTCAGGCCCGAACACACGCCTGCCCCCAACTCACTCACCCCCCGGAGTTCCCATCCATTCCAGAAGATGGCCGACAGCGCAAGGGAGACCAGTCCGCCTCCGAGACAAAGTCCCCAGAACAGGTGCGGCCACCCGCTGCCCATTGCGTCCAGCACCACCACCGGAAGGACATAGGCCAGCACAAATCCGCAGCACACCAACCCGCGGACCACTCCCGTGCGTCCTGCGGCCACATGCAGGGCAAACAATCCCGCAGGAGCCAGCCACGATGCGGCCAGCCAGCCCATGGCGGGCCCGGAGTCCGAGCCGAGCAGGTTCATGTTCACGCCGAAGAATCGTCCGAGCACGAGCAGCGTTACGGCGGCAAACAAGGTGACGCCCGACCACCGCCAAGAACCGGCATTTTCTTCCGTCGCGGAATCCGGTCTTTCCGTCCGCCGTTCAAGCAGCAGGCACAACGCGCCCGCCAGCGAAATGAGCACGATCTCCAACTCCAGTAATTCCAACCAGAACGCGGACCCTGAATGCCAGCCGTCCGGAGCGGTTAACTTCCACCAGAGCGTCACCCCCGCAATCTGGACCCACAGCGCGAACAATCCGCACCATCCGGAACTGCGATGCTGCCAGGTTCCGGCTGCGGCCACGCCCGCGAGGGCGAACCAACATGCCACTGGCCACCACGTCAACTCCGTCTCGAACAGCATCCGCCAGCCTGTCAGCATGGCCAGCACCGCGGTCATCCCGGCCAGTGCCAGCTTGTCGGACTGTTGCACGGAATCCACAACACCATGGGCCTGCCACCAACCCCGCAGCGCAGTGCCCCAGCGCGTGCTGCCGACGACCCCAAAGTGGAGCGAATCCACCACCACCGGCAGAAAACAAAGCCCAACGGCCCCCAGCATCAGAACGTTGTAGCCGCCCCATTCCGCCGCCGGCGCATGGGCCACCCAACTTCCACATACAGCCACGGCTCCCATGGCAGCGACAAACAACAGGAGAAAAACATCCACCTTCAGTCCGCCACTGCGAATCCATAAGTGGAAGCAAAGCAGCAGACCCGCCAAAGCCGTCCACGACAAGCCATGACCGGCCAGCACCGTCAGTTCATTCACTGCCAGCGGCTCCAACACCACCGCCACCCCGGCCATCAAAAAATACAGCGCCAGCAGCACCGCCCCAAA
>CAZTYG010000092.1:597-7638 GCA_964617445.1 uncultured Blastochloridaceae bacterium | reverse complement strand
TGCCATGAACACTTCCAATTCCGATTGGGGAACGTTGAATTATCACTCCCGTGCGTATTTGACCCCTGCGGCGGTCAAGACCGGCGAGTGGGACGGTGTGGGTGGACTCATTTTCGGTAATCAAAGTTTTGGTGCCCCGATTGGTGGAAATATCAACGGCGGCTATTACACCCGTCCGCTGCCCCAGTCCACCTTCAGCCAGCCAAAGAACCTCTCATTGAATATGGGTTCTTCCAACACATACTCCATGTCCTACAAGCCGCCCATGCCTTCGGCTCCTGTTATGGCTCCTCCCATGCCATCTTTCAGCAACTTTGACAGTTACTTGGGCAACATCAGCGATTCAAGCTACATGTTCAATCACGTTCAGACGTCTACCATTCATCAACAAAGCTCCCTTCTCAATGTCTCAGCGCCGGTCTTGCCGGTGGATTTGCGTTACACTCTGAGAAAACTCGAAGACTCCGGCGTGTTCACCTCCGGCACCAGCTTTGTATCCGATCTATTCGCCTCTGTGAGTTCCTTTGTCAGCGATCCGGTAAACATCATCACTGGTGACTTTTATATCGATGTGGTCGATCTGACGCTGCCGGGGGAATTTCCCTTGGAGATCAGGCGCAACTATCTCAGTAGTAACACGGCCAGAGGTCCCTTTGGTTATGGTTGGAAAATGGCCTACATGCCATGGCTGATATTTAACAGGGAAGAGGCTGGAGAAGACGACAGCCTCATCTATGCCGCCGAAATGGATGGTTCCGTCATTTCATACAAAAAGCAGGCCGGCCAGGACGTCTGGAAGCCGGATCCGGCTGATAATCCGCAGCTCAAAAACATCGCTTCTGGTGGTATGGGATCAAAAGGCAATCTCCTGAACGCATTTATCCAACGATATGACCAAGGCCAGGACGTTTTCTATTTGTTGCATAGCCCGGACGGAACCGCGCGCACCTATCAGATGAAATCCTTCCCCGTGGGGGATTTCAATGGCCTTAAAGGCGAATACTTCACAAACACGAACTTGTCTGGCACGCCGGCGGTTACCCGCACCGACAAGACCGTGAATTTCAATTGGGGACAGGGTTCCCCGGATCCCAAAATTGGCAATAACTCCTTCTCCGTCAGGTGGACGGGAACGCTTACTCCGCCGGTTTCCGGTTCCTACACCTTCACAGTCAGTGTGGATGACGGCGTTCGCTTGTGGGTCAACGGAAACCAGATAATCAACCAGTGGTCCAATGGATCCAGTACCCACACCAGTGGCGCGGTTTCCCTTGTCGCCGGCCAGCCTGTTCCCATCGTGATGGAATATTATGAAAATACTGGGGGGGCGCGTGCCATACTCCAGTGGCAGCCTCCTTCCTCCTCCTTGGCGGTCGTCCCCCAAACCGCGCTCACTCCTGCGGAAATCACAGGCATCACCCGTGAACGTCCTTATCTTACCCGCTGGGAGGACAACCAAACTCCGGACAATCCCGGCGCACGCGGCAATTACTACGAATTTCACTACGAGGAGAACCCTGCGCTGCCCGCATACGGACAGCTTATTGCCGTCCGCTCCAGTAACGGAAATTTCATTGGATTTGATTACGACGCAAATGGCATGGTCACGGAAGCATATACAGGCGACGGGCGCCGCCTTTACTATGCCTACGATTCTTACGGGGATCTGAAATCGGTGACCCTGCCCGATAATTCCGTAATCAAATACAGTTACCTCATTGACAGCTCCGATATCAACGGTTCGGAGCAGTTGTACTCCACCCACCTTCTGGTGCGTGAGGAAAAACCCGCCGGCCGGGCTCTGCTGAACATTTACGATGATCAGCGGCGTGTGGTCGAGCAGAAGGCCACTGTGGGGCAGGGTTTGGAACTCGTCACCAACGCGAGATTCGTTTACAACCAGTCGGTTGGAGCCGACGGCATTACCGGCCACACCCTGATACACGATGCCTATAACCGCATCACCCGCTACGACTATGAAGGCGGCTTGGTCACCAAAATCACCGACCCGTCACCCCTCAATTCATCAGAAACATTCGAATGGTATGCGGTGGAAGACGCCGCTCCGGGTGCCTATCCGCGCAGCCTCAGACGGAAAATCGACAAACGCGGCTTCGAAACCCTTTATCGTTACGACGGGTTTGGCAACCTCGAAGAAGTCGAACACATCGGCGACATCACGGGTAATGGGGTGTCTGACTCCTATATTACCACCAAAATCTGGCATAATTCCCATCACATGCCCGAAAAAATTCGAACCGTTGGTGCCGATGGCTTTAACTGGGTCAAAATCCAATACGATCCGGTCTATCCATACCTGCCCGCTGTGATTTCCCGACATGTCGGCAGTGGGAATTCCACCGAGCCCGGTGCTTTGGTTTCAGCCGAGCATCATGACTACGTCGCCATGATTAATGGAGCCGAAGTGGCGGATTCCACGCCTGCCCTCGCTTCAGGACAGATCGGGGCCTACGGATTGCGCAAGCGCACCCATACCGGGGCTGTTTCTGACACGCCCGGCACCCCGGGGGATTATGAGGCTTCTTCCACCTGGACCTATGACCCCCGCGGCTTCCCCTCGTCAACAACCGTCAAGGGACAAACACCCTTGACCCAGCCTCACAATGCCAGCCCCGATGTCGTTTCCTTCTATTCCTACAATCTCCGCGGTGAGTTGGTTCGCGAGAGTTTGGCGGGAGCCAACCGCGTTGCCAACCATGCCTACGATGCCAGGGGTAATCGCATATGGACCGAGCAACGAGATCTATCTGGAAACATCCTCACATGGAATTACGACTACTACAACCAGAACGGCGAGTTGGAATGGTCTGACGGGCCTCGCTACTTTGGGGCCGGATCAGGTGCCGAGGATTACGTTTGGAGAAAATACGACGGCGCCGGCAGGCTCACCGAGGAAGTCTCCTGGCGCAGCATGGCCAAGCCGGATGGCACCGGCGTGCAACAGGTTCCCGGACCGGAATTCGCCTCTACCATCAAGCACAAATACGACTTCTTCAATAACATGGTCGAGACCCTCGATCCCCTCGGCAATGCCGTGACCATGCAATATGATGAAATCGGACGCCTGCTTTTCCAAAGGCACTACCAGGGTGACTCAACCTCAGGCGTCCAGCTTGCCGTAGAAGGTTTTACCTATGAACCTGGCGGAGAAGTCGCCACCCACACCGATCCTTTGGGAGGGGTCACCACCCGCACTTACACCGCCAACGGTCTCATCAAGCAGCAGATCAATCCGGACGGATCCACCCTCAACTGGCAGTACTACCCCGACGGCAGGGTCAAAATCCAACCGGCCAACCAACTCAATCACTGGGAGATTGCCTACGATGATGTCAACAGAACCGTCACCCGTCACCTCATGGCTGCGGACGTCCTGCTCGCCACTGCGGTCGAAACCTTCGACCGCAGGGGAAACCTCGTGGCGCAAACGGATGTCGATGGATTCCAGTCCCTCTATTTTTACGACGGCATGGATCGCGTCGTTCATGCAGCGGGTCCCCCGGGTCAGCCCGGCTTCTCCCAGCAACAGGCCATTACCACTCTCTATGATGCAGCAGGAATCCGCACCGAAACCGTCAATCAGGCTGGAGAAAAAACCGTTGTCACCTCGGATTACGACGGTGAAGGGAGGATGACCGTCACTACCGAGGTGTTCCAGCAGGGAGCATCAATTCCGGTAAGCGTCAGCACAGCCATCCAGTCGCACGACAAAAATGGTGTGACCCTCACGATCGGGACCGGGCCTGATGCCCTTACCTCACATACCTACACCGACACCTTTGGGGGCGTTGTGCTTGAATCTCTGCAAGGGGACTCATCCTTCCAGTCCTATTCCTACGACCGTAGAGGCGGGCTCATCGCGTCCCGCGATCCAGAAGGCCGTGTCACGCGGATGGAATATGACGCCCTCGGCAGACTGCTCTCACAGACCCTCCCCGGAGAGGCCGTCACCACATACGTCCACCAGTTCCCTCCAGTCGGCGGCAGAATCATCGAACGGCGGATGCCCGGCGGCCTGACCCACCACAGCTTTTATAATACCTTCGGCGGACTCGTTTCCGAACATCTCTCCGACGACGGCGCCCAAACCAGGAATTTTTCCTACAACTACCACTCCACGGGCAACTTCATCGGCAGGTTAAGCCAGCGCATCGATCCCCGCGGCATCACCGAAACCATCGATTACGACAATTTCTCCCGCGTGCACCAGATCACGGCGGTCGGAACCCTGCCCGAACACAGCCTCCAGACCTCCTATACCTACAACAATAGCGGACTTCTCACCGCCATTGAAGAAACAGGCCATTCTGCCTCCCGCGTGGAACACCTCTTCGACGGTTACGGCCGGCTCTATGATGAGAAAGTATTCATCGGCGGGGTTCTGGAGCGCCATTTGCACCAGACATGGAATGATGCCGGACGCCGTGATAGCCTCCACCCCGTCGGCTCATCCTCCACGGCCCCCCTCCTGCTCTACACATATCGGGCGGACGGACTGATGACCGGATTACAGGCGAATGGCCAGAGCCTACAATACGACTACCATGACAACGGCCTCCTCTGGAAGCGCACCAACCCTTGGCGGACCCAGACGACATCCAGCCGCGACGCTGCGGGCAGGATCACCGCCCTGGCCACCACCGTCAATGCCTCCCCGGTCCTGGTCGAAAACCTTCAGTGGTTCAAGGACAACCGGCTCAAACAAAACACCATCACCCGGTCCAGACAAGGCACATGGAATGAAACCCGCTCCTACCTCTATGACTCCAGAGGAAGGCTTGCCTCAGAGACTTACGCCATCTCCGATGTCCCCTCCAGCCTGGATTATCTCCATGATTTCGGTGCCACCAACGGCATCGGCGTCCGCACCGCCGCCACCAGCGGTGCCGAATACCAGGTACAGGCGGACTCCGTCGGCGAGTTCGCCCGCGTCAACAGCGAGACCCTGACCCGCTACCTCGCATCCCTCACAGCCACCGGCAAGGCCTTCGGTGCCTCATCCGTCTCCGTTTACCTCAACGGCAGTCCCCTTCCCAACGTATCCTTTGCCGGCCCCTTGGACCCCGAAGGTAGTTGGTCCGTACCCATCAACATGACCCCCGGCACACACCAGATCGAAGTCAGAGCTCGCCATCCCAGTGGGGCCGACCCAGAAGCCGAGGCCGCCAGCACCTTCACCGTTAACTCCGGCTCCCCCTTCTCGCAAAACCTCCACACATCCTACGAATCATCCTCCGGTTTTGTCACATCCCGCACCGCCGATGTCACCCAAACCCTCAAATGGGACGCAAAAGGCCGCCTCATCTCCGTCCAAGAACGCGACTCCGTCTCCTCCGGTTATGATTGGACCGCCATCTATGACCCCTTGGGACGCCGCCTTCGCACCCACAAAACCGCCGTATTCGAAGGAATCGTCGCCCCCATGCCATCCCTTACCGTGGACTCATGGTACGATCCACAAGTCGAGTTCCTCGAAATCGGCGTCTCCATCTCCGGTGCCGCCTCCCATGCCAATGCGGGAACATTCTGGAAAATCTACGGCCCCGACCTCAGTGGCACATATGGCGGTCTGGGAGGAATCGGCGGGATCGAAGCCGTCATAGCCGACTCCACAGGCGATATCACAGCGGTTATTGCCGACGTTCACGGTAACGTCGCCGCACTCTCCACCAACGGCGTCGTCTCTTGGAACCCCGTCTCTGTCGCGGGCTACGGTCCGCTCCCGGCCCAGCTACCCGTCACCCTGGATTCAGGCGCTGCCTATACCTCCACACTCGCGTGGCGCGGCTACGCACTGGACACCACAGGCTTTTATTCCATGGGTGCCCGCTACTACGAACCCGCCACCGGTCGGTTCCTTTCTCCCGATCCCGCCGGACACGCCGGCAGCATGGACCTCTATTCCTTTGCCGATGGCGATCCCGTAAACACGGTCGATTACGATGGTCTCTTCGGCAAACCCGTCAACAACTACGGTGCGGGCTTCAACACCGGATTCTCAGGTTATGCGAAATCAAGCTTTTCCGGCTACGCGGGAGAAGGTTGGAGTTCCCTAAGTCAGGGAGAACAAGTTTCCCGTGTGCTTAACTTCATTCCAGTGGTGGGCACCGCAAAAATGCTCTTGGAAGGCGTTTCGGGCTACGACTTTGTGTCTGGACGCTACCTCACCACGGGGGAACAAATTTCCAGCGCAGCGTTCGGTTCGGCCTCGGTAATGATGCCCGCTGCCTCCATGGGTTCGGGCACCATGCGCGGCACCGCAGTTGGCGTGATCCGTGCCCCAACCAGCCTTCCCCGAGCTCTCGCCACCCCTGCGGTGCCACCCAAACCCTCCGTAATCACCCAGGCTAGATACGCGGAATACATGTCATATAGAAAACTGGGCTACAAAGCATCAGAGGCTCATCTTTTAATGAAGCAATCTGCCGCAAGGGTAACACCGCCGAGTTATCCACCCGGCACTTTCTCAGTGTCTGATTGGACTGGCTACCCCGCACATCTTCCTAAACCCGCTGGTCCTTTCCGTTTGTTGGAAGGGGCAGAATACGACGCTGCAAGAAAGGCTGCTAATCAGGCAAATCGGGCGATGCACCGGGCCGATCCGTCGTTGGCAGGGAAGCAAATTCATGAGGTGCAGCCCGTGAAGTTTGACGGGAGCCCCGTTGATCCTGCGAATAAGATCCCTTTGGCACCAGCCGATCACTCTCCCGCAACAACATGGTGGAATCAGCTTCAACGAAACTTGGAGGGAAGGTGAGTATGGATTTGGATAAAACGTTAGCCGACTTTCAAAAGAACGAACCTGCATCAAAAGCTGCCGTTGAAACCGTGGAGCATCAGGTTGGCGCAGCCTTTCCAGAGAGCTATCGAACTTTTCTGTTGGCTAGTAATGGGGGCGAAGGTCCCGTTGGAGAGAACGGCTATGCGATGCTTTGGAATGTCGAGCAACTCCAGAAAATGAGTGAGAGTTACGAAGTCGAAAAATACGCTCCTGGGTTACTCCTAATCGGTTCCGATGGT
>CAZTYG010000092.1:0-587 GCA_964617445.1 uncultured Blastochloridaceae bacterium | reverse complement strand
GCGTTCGCGCTTGACCTATTAAAGTCGCCTGCAGATTTTGTGTCAGTTCCGTTTATTGGCATGGAGCGATCACAGGCGCAACGACTCGGCAGCACGTTTGGTGAGTTCATCAAGGCTATCGCTTAATTATGAAAAGAGCCGAGAAGCAACGGCCTAAGGAATATGTAGGGAAGGAGATCCTTGAAATTCAGCCGGTGATTCTAGGCGGAAGTCCGACCGATCCATCAAACAAAGCATTGGTGAATCGTGAAGAACACATTCAAGCCGTCAGGTATTGGAATAAAGTGATCGCCGATCTTCGCAAGCAGACACGCTGATTGAAGCTCCAACGCTTCAACGTGAAGCAACGCCGAGCCGCTGGCGCGCGTAGCGACGAACGCCAACCCTCGTCAACTCCCGATGCGCCGCACTGTCACGCTGCCTGCTGATGGGGCGAAAGAGAGCGGCTTCGCCGGTGTGATCGAAATCGCCCCGCAGGCATCGCGCCAGTGCTCGTGCCGTGGACGTTCAACGGCGCTCGGTGTCACGATGTCTGTAAGCGCCGTTTGAAGCCCCTTCTTGACAGGTCGTAGGTGTCGTAGGTTTTT
>CAZTYG010000091.1:0-7665 GCA_964617445.1 uncultured Blastochloridaceae bacterium | reverse complement strand
GCGATGAAATTGAGCGCCAGGGCATGCAACGGACACACCGGGCGCTGAATGCCGCCGACCTGGTGTTATGGGTCATCGATCCACGCCAACCCGGTGCCGACCCGATCCCGCCGCCCACCGGCACCCCGTTGCTGCGGTGCGCGAGCCGCGCTGACCTCTCCCCGCCTGCCGTCACCGATACCATCCCCTACTCCGCGCTCAGCGGTGCCGGGCTGGACGAAATACGCCGCCATATCATCCATCATTTGCAACTCGACGAGTCCGCCGCTGCGCATGAAAGTGTTGCCATCAATACCCGGCATGAATCGTTGTTGCGCACCGCTGCAGAGTCGTTGGAACGGGCGGCGGACCGCGCCGCCGAGTCGGCACCGCCCGAACTGGCCGGGTCCGATCTGCGACGCGCTCTTGACGCGCTCTCGCAGTTGACCGGAGAAACTACCAACGAAGACATTCTTGATCGCCTGTTCCAACAATTCTGCATTGGAAAATAACCGTCATGGGACTCTACACCTCGATTCTCCGCCCACTGCTTTTCCGCGCCGACCCGGAACGCATCCACCATCTGAGCATGGCGCTGCTCACCCACACCCCGGCTGCAAGCCTGCTGACCCTTGGACGCAAAGCCCCATCGCGGCCCGTCAACCTCTGGGGTCTGGAGTTCCGCAACCCGTTGGGACTGGCCGCCGGTTTCGACAAGGATGGCCTGGCGATGGAGGTCTTCTACCACCTCGGATTCGGCTTCACCGAGATCGGCACAGCCACCTACCTGGCCCAGTCGGGTAATCCGCGCCCGCGCGTGTTCCGCTGCCCGTCCGAAAAAGGACTGATCAACCGCATGGGCTTTCCGAACGACGGCGCCGCCCCACTGGCCCGCCGCATCCGCCGCTGGCGGCGCGACCACCCCCACACCGGCTATCCCCTCGGCATCAACATCGGTAAAAACAAAATCACCGCTGCCGCGGACGCCTCGGAAGACTATTCCAACACCTTCGAACTGCTCCACCCGTGGGGAGACTTTTTTGTCATCAACGTCAGCTCACCCAACACCCCCGGCCTGCGCAACCTGCAAAGCTCCGGCCACCTCGACGCCATCTTTCGTTCCGTGCAATCCTTGAACCAGAAACTCGGCGCCAAGCCCCTCCTCGTAAAGATCGCGCCCGACCTCAACGAGTCCCAACTCGACGACATCCTCGCGCAAATCGAAGCCCACCGGCTCGACGGCATCGTCGCCACCAACACCACCATCGAACATGGCTCCGTTGTTTTGCGTGAAACCGGCGGGCTTAGTGGCGCGCCCATGCGCAAACGCAGCACCGAAGTGATCCGGTTGGTCCACCGCAAGACCAAAGGCAAACTACCCATCATCGGCGTGGGCGGCGTCTTCACCGCCGACGACTTCCAGGAAAAGCTCGACGCCGGCGCCAGCCTTGTCCAAGCCTACACCGGCTTTGTCTATCAAGGCCCCTGGTTCGCATGGCAGGTCGTTAAATAAACACACCCCCAACCCCTCTCGATTCCGCCCCTTCCCCATCCTCAACCACACTCTGAGTCATGTACATACATGACTCAGAGTGTGGTTGGGGGTTGGTGGGGGAGTGCGCTGGGGGGGGATGGAGAAGCACGAAGGTGGGCGAGAGGATTGGGAATCTTTCCATTGGCAGGACGGGGGTGGGCGTTACGATTTCGGGCATGGCCGGATCGAATTTTGTCCACCTCCACGTTCACAGTGAATACTCGCTATTGGACGGAGCGTGCCGGGTCAAGGACTTGGTGGCCGCGGCGCGGGAATTCGGAATGCCGGCGCTGGCGTTGTCGGACCACGGCAACATGTTCGGCGCGGTCGAGTTCTACCAGGCGGCGCGCGACGCGGGGATCAAACCGATCATCGGGTGCGAGGCCTATCTGGCTGCGGGAGACCGCTTCGACCGCTCCGCCGGCAAAGACGACAGCTCGCACTTCCAATTGCTGGCCCGCAGCGAGGAGGGCTATCGCAATCTGCTCAAAATGGTCTCCACCTCCCATCTCGATAGTTTTTATTACAAGCCGCGCATCGACAAAAAACTGCTGGCGGAACACTCCGGGGGCCTGATCGGCACCAGTGCCTGCCTCAAGGGGGAGATCGCCCAAGCGGTCCTGCAGAACCGGATGAAGGACGCGGAGCGCTCCATCGCCGAATTCCGCGAAATCTTCGGCCCCGATAACTTTTATCTGGAAATTCACAACCATGGTCTGGACGACCAAGCGCGGGTGCGCGCGGCCTACGCGGGGCTTTCCAAAAAGCTGGGCGTGCCGCTGGTCGCCGCCAACGATGTGCATTATGTCCGCCGCGAGCACGCCAAGGCGCATGACATCCTGCTGTGCATTCAGACCGGGGCGCGTCTCACCGACGAAAAACGCATGCGTTATCCGGCGGAGGAATTCTACCTCAAGAGTGCGGAGGAAATGGCCGCGTTGTTCGCCGAATTTCCGGAGGCCTTGGAAAATACGCTGCGCATCGCGCAGGCCTGCGATCTGGAGATCGAGTTGGGCAAAGACAAGTATCCCGCTTACCCGGCTCCCGAAGGAAAGACCCGCGAGGCGTATTTGCGCGAGCTTTCGGAAACGGGCATGACCCACCGCTACGGTGCCCGCGCCGAGGATCCCGATCTGCGCGCGCGGCTCGACTACGAGCTGGGCGTGCTGGAGAAAATGGGATTCGTCAGCTATTTTCTCATCGTCTGGGATTTCATCCACTACGCCAAACAGAACGGCATTCCGGTCGGTCCCGGACGCGGCAGCGCGGCCGGCAGCTTGGTGGCCTATGTGTTGGGCATCACCGACCTGGACCCGGTGCGCTACGGCCTGATTTTCGAGCGGTTCCTCAACCCCGAACGCGTCTCGCCACCAGACATCGACGTGGACTTCTGCCAGACCCGCCGCGGCGAGGTCATTCAATACGTGCGTAAAAAATACGGCGACCGCTCGGTGGCGCAGATCGTAACCTTTGGCACTCTCGGCGCGAAAATGGCGATCCGCGACGTCGCCCGGGTGGTCGGACTTTCGTTCGGCGAGGCCTCGCGCATCGCCGATCTGATTCCCAAGGACCCGAAGATCACCATTGGCAAGGCCATGGCCGACTCCCCGGACTTCAAGCGGCTTTACGAGGAGGACAACCAAGCGCGCGAGGTCATCGACCAAGCGTTGCAGTTGGAGGGCATGGTCCGGCAGACCGGCACCCACGCCGCCGGGGTGGTCATCGCTGACGGCGACCTGACCGACCACATTCCGCTCACCAAGGACGACCACGACAACATCATCACGCAGTACGAAATGGAGCCACTGGGCAACGTCGGCATGTTGAAGATGGACTTTCTCGGCCTCAAGACCCTGACCGTCATTCACGACTGCCTTGGATTCATCGAACAAACCACCGGCCAACGCCTGGACCCGCTGCAATTTCCTTTGGAAGACGCCAAGACCTTCGACCTGCTCAACCAGGCCCGCAACATCGGCGTCTTCCAAGTCGAGTCCGGCGGTATGCGCCGCACCTGCCTGGACTTCGACATCCGCTCCATCGACGACATCATCGCCCTCATCGCGCTCTACCGTCCGGGTCCGATGGACCTGATCCCCGACTACATCAAGTGCAAAAAGGGGCTGGAAAAGGTAACTTACAAGCACCCGCTGCTGGAGGAAATCTCCTCGGATACCTACGGTTTTTTGATCTATCAGGAGCAGGTGATGAAAGCAGCGCAGGTGCTGGCCGGTTACAGCCTGGGTGAAGCCGACTTGCTGCGACGGGCAATGGGCAAAAAGAAGGCCTCGGAGATGCAACAGCAGCGCGAGCGCTTCATTCAGGGCTGCGCCCAATTCAACCAAATCCCCGCCCCCCTCGCCTCCGACATCTTCGACTTGTTGGAAAAATTCGCCGGCTATGGATTCAACAAGTCCCACAGCGCCGCCTACGGTCTGATCTCCTATCAGACCGCATATCTCAAAGCCAATTACCCGGTCGAATTCATGGCCGGTCTGTTGAGCAATGAACTGGACAATACCGATAAAATCGCGCTGTTCGTCGATGAGGCGCAGAACATGGGCATCAAAATTCTGCCCCCCTGCGTCAACCACAGCGACCTGCGTTTCACCGTCGCCCCCGGCACCATTCGCTACGGACTGGCCGCGATCAAAAACGTCGGCGAGGGCGCCTCGCGGGCGGTGGTCGAGGGCCGCGCCGACGCCCCTTACGAATCTTTGGAGGACTTCTGCCGCCGGGTGGAGTTTCGCGCCATCAACAAAAAGACCGTGGAGGCGTTGATCAAAGCGGGTGCGTTCGACGCCATTGAACCGAACCGTGCCACCGCCATGGCAAGGTTGGACACCGCGATGGCCCAGGCCTCCTCCATCGCTCGCGACCGCGACAGCGGTCAGGCCATGTTGCTGGACATCATGGACGGTCTGCCACCGGCCGCCCCTCCCCTCACGAGCGAAGAGAGCCAAGTCCCCGACTGGCCTACCGCCGAGCGCCTCGGCTACGAAAAAGAATTGCTCGGCTTCTATGTCACCGGCCATCCCGTTGATGAATTCGAAGACGAACTGCGCTCCTTTCGCTCCCACCTGCTTGGCGACTTGGAAGAAGAACCCAACGAAGCCGTCATTCGCGCCGCCGGATTGGTTGTGGGCAAAGACGTTCGCAGCACCAAAGACGGCAAACCCTGGGCGCGTGTCCAGCTCGAAGACCGCACCGGACGGATCGAATTCATCGTTTGGTCCGACATGTATCAGAAACATGGAGCCGAACTCGCAGATGGCGTGCCGTTGGTGGTCATCGGCCACCTCGACCGCCAGCAGGAGGACCGCCCGAAACTCATCGCCCGCCAAATCCATACCCTGGACGAAGCCTGCCGCCTGCTCATCCGAGACATCTACGTATTCCTCAAGCGCGAACAATGCCGCCCGGAGGTGTTCGACGGTCTGCGCCGTATTTCCACCGAACACGGGGGCGAAGCGCCGTTGTGCCTGGTGATCCCCGGTCCCGAACGCGGGTCGGCCATCATTGAGACCGGGGAGCGCTTCCGGCTGCGTGCCAGCCTGGAAGTCCTGCGGGCGTTGCGCGAAATCAGCGGCACCGGACAGGTCCGCCTCCGCCTCAAAGATATCCACATCGCCGCACCGCGTCGCCGCTACCCCCCGCGCGCGCCGTCGGGCACCAACGGTCACAGCCAGCGCCAACCCGCCCGCGCCGCCTGACCCCCGGACATCCTCCTTGAACTGCGGGGCATGTTGGGCGTTAATACTCCGTTCCATGTCCGCCCGATTCACCATCACCACAGCCATCGACTACGTAAACGGCAAACCCCACCTCGGCCATGCCTACGAAAAAGTCCTGGCCGATGTCATTGCCCGCCACCGCCGCCGCGCCGGTGACGATGTATATTTTCTCACCGGCGTGGACGAGCACGGGCTGAAGGTTCAGCAAAGCGCGCAGAAAGAAGGCATCGAACCGCAGGAGCTGTGCGACCGCAACGCCGCCCTCTTCCGTTCGCTCTGCGAACGCTTGGACATCTCCCACAACGACTTCATTCGCACCACCGAAGACCGCCATAAAAATGTCGTCCGCGCCATCCTGCAGAAACTCCACGACGCCGGTGAAATTTACCAGGGCGACTACGAGGGTTATTACAGTCCCAAGCAGGAGCAGTTCCTGACCGAAAAAGAAATGGTCGAAGGTGCGTTTCCCGCCGAATACGGCGAAGTCATCCAGCTCAAAGAAACGGTCTGGTATTTCCGCATGGAAAAACACCAAATTTGGCTGCAGCAGCACCTGCGCGGGAATCCGGACTGGATTTTTCCCGCGTTTCGCACCAAAGAAGTGCTCGGCGCGCTGGACCGACCGATCGGAGACTTGTGTATTTCGCGCCCTAAGGCCCGTCTTTCCTGGGGCATCCCCCTCCCCTTCGACGAATCCCAGGTCACCTACGTCTGGTTCGACGCCCTGATCAACTACCTCTCCGCCATCGGCTACGACGGCGGTTCCGCTCCCGCGCGTTGGCCCGCTATCCACGTCATCGGCAAAGACATTCTGATCCCCGCCCATGCTGTGTATTGGCCCGTCATGCTCAAAGCTCTCGGCCTCCCCCTCCCCACCCACCTGCTGGTTCACGGCTTCTGGACGCGCAACAGCGAAAAAATGAGCAAGTCCCTCGGCAACGTCGTCGATCCGCTCGACCTCCTCGACATCTACGGCACCGACGCCTTCCGCTACTTTGTTATGCGCGAGATGGCCGTGGGCCAAGACGCCGATTTTTCCGCCGACCAATTCCACCAGCGCTACCAGAGCGAGCTCGGCAACACCCTGGGCAACCTCGTGAACCGCGCCGTCTCCATGATCGGACGTTACCGCTCCGGCACAGTGCCCGCCGCCGTTCCCGGCGACAACGAAACATCCCTGCGCACCGACATTCTCGCCGCAGTCGCCGAGTTCCGCCGGCTGGCCGACGGCTGGCAGCTCCATCTTGCCCTCATGGAATTGTGGAAAGGCATCATTCGCGCCAACCAATACGCCGAGGAAGCCGCACCGTGGAAACTCGCCAAGGACCCGGAACAAGCCACCCGCCTCGACACCGTGCTGCACGAACTGCACGGAGCCATCAATGTCCTCATCAGCGAACTCGAACCCCTGCTTCCGGCCGCCACCACGCGCACGCTCGACCAACTCGGCGTCGCCGCTGTCCTCCCCCGCACCGCCGAACCCGCATGGCCCGACAACTCCGGCACCGCCACCGGAGCCGCCCAACCCCTCTTCCCCCGCATCGAAACCAAAGAACAAGATTCGTGAACTTCCCCCCGCGCGTCCGCAATATCATCCTCTTCGGCTTCCTTCTCTTCGTTTGCGCCGTGGTGATTGGCAACCTCTACTCCGGCTACCGCACCCTCCAGCGCGCCCAACAAGCCCGCGCCGCCTCCGCGTTGGAACAGGTGATTCCGATCAACGCACCGGCATTCACCCTCACCGACCAGACCGGCGCGCCTTTCGAGTCCGCTTCCCTGAAAGGCAAGGTCTGGCTGGCGGGATTCGTCTTCACCACATGCCCCGGACCCTGCGGACTCATCACCCGGCGCATGGCCGAAATTCGCGATGCCACCGCCGACCTCCCCGGCCTCCACATCGTCAGCTTTACCGTCGATCCCGAAATGGACACACCCGAACGCCTCGCCGCCTACGGAGAACTCTTCGACGCCGATCCAACCCGCTGGACGTTTCTCACCGGTCCACCCGATGAAGTATATAAAACCATTCGCGCTGGATTTCTCCAATACGCCGAGATCGCCCCCGAAGAGGAACAACCGACATACGGACGGGTCATCCACAGCACCCGCCTGGCGCTTATGGATCGCAATGGCCGCATCCGTGAATTCATCGACGGCGTCGATGACGACGCGGTGGCGCGCACCATCGCCGCCCTCCGCGCGCTGCACGCGGAGGATTGACGCACCGGGAGATGAGGCTGACCAAACTGTAGGCCGACCGCTCCGGTCGGCGGAAGAAGCCGGCATCAGCTTGGTGAAGAGGAAGGTTATTCCCACAGCATGATCCACCCACCCCCGCCCTCCGGGCGCTCCCAAAGCGGTGTCGCCGCTTTTTGGCTTGCAGGGTGGAGTATGCTCCCTTGCTATGATTGACCCAAG
>CAZTYG010000090.1:0-7716 GCA_964617445.1 uncultured Blastochloridaceae bacterium | reverse complement strand
TGGGAAGCGGTCGGCGCGGCCACCGCCGACTTGTTGGTGGATCAGCTTCACCGCAACCAACCCGGCGTGCCCGAACTCGCGGAATATCGTTTACTGCCGGGCAGGCTGGTAGATGGCCCGTCCTTGCAATGGAAGGCTTGATTCCAAACAACCCTTTATGCTGCTCAGCGTGCTGAACGGAATTGCCGCCGTAGCCAGAGCCAGAGCAAGGCTCCGAGGCCCAGACCCAGCAGGACGTAGGTAGAGGGTTCGGGGATGACGCTCACATCCCCCCGCACCGTGATGTTGTCGTAACGGATGCTCTCATTGGTGGCTCCCGCCCTGCCCCTGCACATCAAACTGCCCCTGTGTGGCGGGCCAACGGCCTGCTGCCGAGTCCTCATCACGAAGCCAGATTGCGCACTGCGTAGGCGTTGATGAAGTCGAAGTGTTGCGCCTGTTCCCACGGCTCATAACCCCGCTCAGCCCGTGGCAAGATCAGCAGATCCCACGCCTGCATGGTCAGCGCGATCATGAACCGGAGATCAAATTTTCCATCGTTGTCATACCAACCTTGAAAATGACCAGCAGCGTGGCGAGCGCGTTCCATCTCCAATTCCCTTAACGAAACTAACGCTTTCTCTAAAGCAGTGGCGGCGTCAACATCCCTGCCCTCCAACACTGCCGATGCTGCGTGGTTGACCTCCAACGCCCATCGAGAAAACCACAGCATCCAACGCGCCTGTAGGACCAAGCAGGCTGCTGCGGCATTCGTGCGCTCCGGAGAGGCCAGCCGCGCGACTTCCAAATCCGCCCTGCGCGCCAGCACCGACCAATATTCCACGGAACGCGCCAGCGAGGCGGCGTGAATTTCGAGCCGACCCAGACGCGGCTCTCCCCCGATGAACACCTGGTCTTTAATGATGCGGTCTAATAACATCAAGCCCCACTCCCGCAAGTATCCGTCTAACCACAATTCGGCGGGATCGTCCGCCCGTGGGACGAAGGTGCGAAAGAAATCCGTATGAACCTCCGCGAGACTTCCGGACCCGAAGTAACGCGCATCCCACTCCCGCAGAAATTCGCGTCCGCCATTCTCCGGCGCGCACCGCGTGAAGGCAGCAAAGGCATCCGCCGACACCACCAACTCGCGCAGGTTCTGCACATTAGATATGGCCAATTCCAACGGACCAGCCTGTGTTTCCGCAGCATCTATGAGTCCGGCGATGTGCTCGGGCGAACGCCCCTGCACCTCGTGCGGTCCGCCGTAATACCATCCGCAATGATGATAAAACCCGGTTCGCCGTCCCTTTAACTCACTCACCCACGACGGCAACTCCCCCCGCGAGGTATTGTTACTGAAAATAAGCGTCACCCAGTCCGGCAGCCGCAGTCGTCCGGTGCGAAACAAAGGAATGTTGTCGGCCCAAAGGGTGAACGCTGCCTTCGGTTCCTGTTCCCCGGTTTCCTCCCGCAGAATCCGCAACTGATGTTCCACCACCCTCGCGGTCAACTCTGCCGCCGCTTCCGGTCCGGAGGGAGCGTCCGGATCGGCCTTGTGCAGCGGTGCGTCACGATCGGCCCGCAGCCCCAGTTGCCACACCACACGCCCACCCGTTAGCTCCAGCCACCGTCTCACATAATGTCGCCAGACTTCATCGAATGCATCCGGGTGGCTGTGGTAACTGAATCGAGCGCCGCCTCGCGTGCGATGATACGCGTGAAAGGCATGATATGAAACGCCCAGGGGTTCAATGTGATGCTGAGTCAACCAAAGGCCACGCTCCGCTGCGTCGCGCACCGTTGCCGCGTCCAGTTCCACCTCCACATCCAGAAAAGACGAAGGGATCAACAAATTGAGCCCCGTCCGCAGGGCGGTTTCCATCAGCAGGTTGGAGACGGACCGGTTCATCACCTCGTCGTAAAACAAATACCGGGCCGGGCGTTTTCCCGAAGGTCCCCGCCAGCCAGTGAGATGATCTTCGTCGTTAAAAAACCAGCCTCGCAACGGTACACGATACCGGGGAGCACACAGGGGGCGCGGAGTCCATTCTCCGGAAGGATAGGGCAAGCCGAGGAACGAGGTCAGCGGCGGCACATCTAAGAGTTCATCCGACAACCGCCAGATCGCTCCTGCCAATGACTCCTGAGTTCGTGCCAAGAGGTGCCATGTGTCGGCTTGCCCTGCCGCTGGGTCGAACTTCCACTCCCATTCCGAACCGGGATCCCCGGTTTGTAAAACAAGCAGAGGCCCGTTCGCAGGGCCGTTCGTACGCCGCAGATTCCGACCACAGACTAATTCTAAATCATTTGCAAAGGCTGCCAGGGCAAAGGCCAATGGTGCCTCCACCTTAGCCAAATCTGCTCTCCACTCCAAGTGGCACGCCAGATCACTCATGGCCCCTTAGCAACTTTGGGGTTTGAATTAAGGGAACGACTAAGGCCGCCTGCTCATGACGACGCATGTAGGAGTCACTCGAACACTGGACTTGATCAGGCCTGACCATTACGACGCCGCAACCATAACAAAGCACCGAGGCCCAGACCTAACAGAGCGTAGGTGGAGGGTTCGGGGATAATGGCGAAATTGTCGATGTCGATGGCTGAGGTTCGTTGTCCTTCACCACCATTATGAATGGAGCGGATCGCAATATGACCCCCGTCAAGATAGTTGGCGGAATTCGCAACACTGAAGACCGACTCCTCTTCATGAAGCAAAGTCACCCCGCCTTGTTGATACCAGCCCAGGGTTGCGCCGATTTGGTTGCCATTGATGACCGCCACATCGAGTCTGAGGGTGTACCAGGTGTTGTTGGCAAAGTTTCCGGGTTGTCCGCCACCGCCTGTATTCTGAGTCTCATCCGTGATGAAATTGGTTCCCACTGCACCTGCGGTGGTTAAGTCGGCACTATGGTAGGAGCGAAACCTTACGTTGTTACTATTACCTGATCTGGCGGTGAATTGGAAAAGTGCCGCATCTGTGCCATCTGCGCCAAAATAGAAACCGATGGTTTGGTCGCTGAGATTGGCGGGTGCTGTCTGGTTGATTCGAAAGTCCATCTGCACGGTGTAGGAAGGATTCGTGGGTGCGAGGCCCAAGGTCGCCGTGTCGTCGTTCAATCGCATCACCGTTGACCATCCGCCGCCCGTGGTGGTGTTTCGGGTGGATCGCACGAATTCCCCGGCATTCCATGCATTGTTTGTCACGGTTCCGGTAATCGCAGGCGAGGGCGTGTTGTTAAAGAGAGTGAAATTGTCGGTAAATTGTCCGCTGGTGCTAAAATCGTAACTCACGATTTGCGCTTGGGACGGGATTGCGGCGAAGAACAGAAGAGCGGCGGGAAGGACGGCAACTGTTTTGACGAACGAGGATGACAGAAGTTTCATATTCATAATTACAAGTTTTGAGTATATCGCCCAAAAAAACAAGGATTGTATTGCTTAACACGTTAAGCAACAATCGGATCATGCCCAAAGGGAAGAAACGAAGAGTAACCATGGCAGACTTGGCTCTTGACCTAGGAGTATCCACCGCAGCGGCCTCCATGGCTCTGCGCAATCATCCTCGCGTATCCCATGCACTGGTAGATCGGGCGCGTAAGCGGGCTCAAGAGATGGGGTATCAACCGCATCCCTTGGTGCGAACGCTCATGAGCGAGATCCGTCGTGGGCGGGTGGCCCAACCGGGACTTGGCATTGCGTTCCTCCACGGCTGGCCCGGAAAAGATCCTCTCAAGGACGTCTCGTTGACTTACTCGCAACAAGTGCACGGCGTGATGGCACGGGCTGCGGACCTAGGTTACAGGGTTGAAATTCATGAGGGGTTGTGCGACACCCCAGAGGAAGGGGCCCGAATGAGCCGAGTCTTTTGGAGCCGTGGTCTGCACGGCGTGATCATTGGCCCGCGCCCGGAGCACTCCAGGCAGGTGGTTTTGGAATGGGATAAATTTTCCGCGTCCGCCGTGGGCTCCTCTCTTCTGGAGCCCCACCTGCATCGCTCCTCCACCCATGTGGGGGCAAGCATGAATCACGCACTGAACTGGATCACCCGAAAAGGGGCGCGACGGGTTGGCTTGGTGCAATTGAAAGAATACAGCAATCGACTGTCCCACCCCTGGATTGCGGCGTGGAGTGTGGCGGCGGTGGAGCATCCCGAACTGGAGTTCCTGCCCTGGATCATGCCGATGGGCCACGAGCGGGAGCGAGCCGTGCTGGACTATGTGAAACGGTACCAGCCCGATGTGGTGCTCAGTTCCTTTGCCAAATTTTGTCGAGGACTGGAATCGCACATGAAACGCGTGCCTTGGTGGATTGATCTGGCGGAGGCGGAGACCACGGACTTGCCCGGCCCGCGGCAGGCTGGGGCCGAACTGGGCAGAACCTGTGTGGACCTGGTGGTCAACCAGATGCAGCGTAATGAAACGGGCCTGCCCGTCCACCCGCAGACAGTATTAATCGAACCGGGTTGGATCGACGGCAAAAGCCTATCATCGGAAATAAACGCAGCCCGTGTTCATGACACTCATGTCAGGAGTCATGGAGATTGACGTTGTCTCAGCCAGATCAGCGCGCCGAGACCCAGGCCGAGCAGTGCGTAGGTAGAAGGTTCGGGCACGGCGGTAAGGGTGAGAGTCGGGAGTGTATTGTGATCGGCGTGACTGCCGAATACATTGCCGAAAGTCACGAGGTAGCCGCTCAGAACACTCGCCTGAACCTGGCTGGTAAGCGCCGGGGTCAGCCGGAGGAAGGCATATTGCGGAGTGGTGGCGTCGTAAGTCGGATTGGCATCGTAGAAGGTTTGGAGGTAGGCACCGAGAGAGGTGGATTGCGGGGCGCTGGTGGTGACGATGCCTGCGGTGGTGGAGCTGTTGAGAAGGTTGGAGATGATGAGCGGGTTGTTTGAAGGATCGGTGGCGGCGGAGCCGACGTAGTAGTTGCCCATTGCCGTTGTGGCGGAGGAAAAGCCCAGGCCATAGAGGCCGACATCAATGGCACTGGTCACGGTGCGGATCTGGAGGGAAAGCTCGGCGGATTCAACCGAGAAGCCGGAGGGCAGTGCGGGCAACTCGAAGACAAAAACGCCGTTGCGGCCCCAGTTGCTGGGGCCTCCATTGGAACCGACCCTGGCGCCAGCGCCATAAGCTCCGCTTTGCTGGATGAGATAGTCGTTCGTTTCGCCATTGACCGGGCCAAGCACAACCTGGGCACCGGCTTGGGAAGAGATGAGGACACCCAGCGTCATCGCGCGGGCGACGATTTTCAAACAGGATGGTTTCATAGGTGGATTCAAGCACAATCATCCTTCCAGGATAATACGGATGGGCGTTATAATCCTGCGCATTTGCGACAATGGCGCCATGAGCAAGCCCTGCCGTCAGATTAGTTCAGGCTGTTGGCCGGACAGATCAAGAAGCTCATCTCCGCGTGGGTGGGACCGTTTTCCAGCCGGACCAGAATGGTGTTGTATCCCTGCTTGAACCAGACCCGTCGCAGGGTTTCATCGATACGCCACGCGGTCAGGCCGGTGTCCTGGCCGATGTGCAGGTTGTTGATCCAAATTTTTCCGGCGTCATCGGTGCCCACGGCAACAATCATTTCCTCGGCCTGCTCAAAATAGACTTCGGTGTAGAGATAGTAGGTGGAGTTGTCCCGTTGGTCGGGCACAATGACCCGTGCTCCATCGCTTTGGGTGAACCGCCAGCGCAAAGGGCGGGGTTGGCCGGTGTCAAAGCCGCGCTGAATTTTGCGGCGCCGGTCGTGGTCCGCTTCTGCCTGGGTGTAGATACGTCCGGGATAGGTATCGTCGAAATTGATCGCCTGCTCCGGCGGGTGGGCGGGCTGAAAATTTTCCAAATCGTGGTTCTGCCAAGGACCGATGACATACCAGGTATCCAGATAGAGCCACCCCTTGCGGAGGCTGTCACGACTGAAGCGGCGGCCCGGCAGCGCGTTAAGAGCCGAACTCGGCGGCAGGGCGCGCGGACGTCGCTGCGGCGGGGAATCGGCTCTGCGGGTTTCTTCTGTCTGCTGGACATCACTACCGCCTTCCCCTTCATAACCCATGGCCGCCATCATCATGGCTGATACATCCACCATTCTTCGTCTGGAGGCGGCGGCCTCGCTGAGCTGCTGTCTTGCCATAAACATTTGTCCGCTGCGCTGCTGTGCGTCCTCTCCGGGCTGTTGGATTCCATCCGCCATGGCCAGGCGGCTTTGTGCGGAGGTGAGCATGTCCGCCACCTGGCGCTCGGCGATGTCCATGGCCGCCGCCTCTCCGGCCCACGAATCCGCGGCACTGTCTCCTTCCGCTGCCGCTGCCTCCGCGGTTTCAGCAAACGGATTGGCGCGCTCGGCGACCTGCGAGGGGATGACCCTGTCCCGCGCGGTTTGTTCGTCGATTTCAGCGAGCCGGGCCATGTCCACCACCCGGTTTTCATCGTAGGCACCCGCGATGGCCTGTTCCAATTCGGAGGCTGCCTCATAAGCCTTCTCCAAGCTTTCCACCTCGCCGGTCTTGGCGATGTGTTCCACGGTGTCGCTTACCGCGGGCGGAGCGGGGGGCGGCGGCACCTCGGCGGCCGTGCCCGCTTTTTCCCGCGCGGCTTCCAATGCCTTTTCCACCGCAGCGGCCGAGCTGGCAAGGGCTTCCGCCCGGTCTTTGGTGGTCAGGTCCGCGGCATCGTTGGCGGTGCTCTCCGCCCGCGTTCCCGTCTCCGTCAATAATTCCCGCAGTTGCTCCGCATCTTGATCGCCGGGGATGGTCTCCAACTGATCGGCAATTTCGGCGGTCTCTTTCGCCGCGTCGCGGTATGCCTGGGCCTCGTTTTTCAGTTCATCGGCCCGGTCCTTGTTTTCTTCCATTCCGGCCACATTTTCCAGGCGGCTGGCCATTGCTTCCTGGCGTTCAATCAGGGCCGCCATTTCACGTTGAAGTGTCTCAAGGGCCTTGCGTTCGGGACGTTCGGACATCTGTTGGCGGTAATCCTCCCATTTTTCCGCGCTGCGTTCCACGAGTTGCTCATGGATTTGCTTCATTTCGCGGATGCGCTGCACCACCCGGTGGATTCTTTCCTGCTCCAGACGCTGGGCAATCTTTTCACGGGTGGCATCGTCGATTGGCGTGCGCTCCCTCTTTTCGGCCATGCGGCGCTCGATTTCCGCGCGTTGCGTTTCCCGATCTTCTTGTGATTGCTCCTCTTTGCTGACATCAAATGCCAGAATCTGCTGGCGTAGCGCCGGTGTGGACCAAAATACCCACAAGGCCAGCAAATTGAGAACAATGGATACTGTCCAGGCGATGAAAGCCGCCCGTTTGCGTGTAACGCCGTTGGTGGGTTTGTTCATGGCAGGGAGGCGGAAGGGAGGTTAGGGGAAGTGGGCTGTTCTTGACCCGTCACGGTGATGTCGCCCACAGCCAGAACTCCGAATCCGTCACGGGTTCTGCCGGAAAAACCCAGGTGCAACTTTTCTGCGTTGCCAACGGCACCGATAGGAACGGGGTCGAAGTCCCAGGTTTGTATGGGCTGCGGAGTTTGTTTTCCGTCCTGACCCAGAAAGTGGGCGTGCAAAACCAAATGGAGGGTATCCCGATCCGGGGCGAGGGACCAATGCGCGGTCCAGCGAATCCACGCCGCCAGGGTTCCGTCAGGACCGGGTTGGAACCGTTCAAAGAGGGAGGCGGGATGCCAGAGATAGGGTTGGTTGCGGTTGGAGCCGATCAAAAACTCGGTATGTTCG
>CAZTYG010000089.1:0-7722 GCA_964617445.1 uncultured Blastochloridaceae bacterium | reverse complement strand
GTCCACGCGTGGCAGGAGGGAGCAGAGGCCGTTGGAGAGTTCCTCGGGCAGCATGGGGATGACTTGGTTTACGAGATAGACGGAGTTGCCACGGAGGCGTGCTTCCATGTCCAGGGCCGTGCCGGGTCGGACGTAGTGGGCGACATCGGCAATGTGGACACCGACCTCCCAGAGGCCGTCGCGGAGGGGTTTGACGTGAATGGCGTCGTCGAAGTCTTTGGCGGTGTCGGGGTCGATGGTGAAGACTAGTTCGTCGCGGAGGTCGAGGCGTTTATGGCGGGCGGCGTCAGGGTCGGAGGCGTGTCCCTCCGGGTTGATATCATGGGCGGTGACCTCGGCCAGCACTTCGGCGGGGAATTCGGTGGGCAGCTCGTTTTTGCGGATGATGGACACGATGTCCACCCCGGCGTCGCCTTCGCGTCCGAGGCGTTCGGTAATTTCGCCTTCGGGGTTGAGGTGGCGGGAGGTCCATTCGGCGAGGCGGACGACGACTTTATCACCGAGTTCCGGCTTGGGATGTAGGGAGGACTGTTCCGGCGGTGCGACGTAGATGCTCTGGACGAAACGGGGGTCGTCGGGGATGACGTGGTGGAAGTTTTGGGTTTTTTGGAGGGTGCCAACAAGGGAGGAGCGGCGGCGTTTGAGGATACGGATGACGCGGGCCTGGAGGCGGGATTTGCCGCGAAAGTTGCCGGGGGGGATGACGCGGGCGACCACGGTGTCCTGGTGCATGGCGGTGCCGGTGTCCTCGGCGGAAATGTAGTGGTCGGACTCGCTTTGTTCGGAGATGAGGAAAGCGAAGCCGTTGGAGTGGAACTGGAGGACGCCGGTGATCAGACCGGCCTCGTTCGGGCGCACCCAGCGGTCGCCTTTGATGCGGGCCATGGAGCCTTCCAACTCCAGTTGGCGGATGAGCTGGTCGAACTCCTCCATGCGGTCGGAGGGAATTTTGAGCTGGCGAGCGAGTGTGGAGGCGTCGAGGGGTTGATAACCGGGCTTGGAAATCCATTCAATCAGACGCGCGGAGAGCGGGGTGCGTTCGGGCATCGGTGGAACATAGCGATCCGCCGGAACAAAGCACGTGTTTTGTAGGGGTGGGGCCGTCCGCTTGACAGTCGGGCGCGGGAGATCATGCTTGCGCGGCGATGTCGGCATCAGAACCCAACGGGGCGCGGGAGCGCCGGCAGGCGTATTGGCGGGCGAATCTCCGGCTGGTGGCGGTGTTGCTGCTGGTGTGGTTCTCAGTGTCGTTCGGCGCGGGAATTCTTTTCGCCGACGTCCTGGACGGTTTCCGGATTCCGGGCACGGGGTTTCCGCTTGGATTCTTCATGGCGCAGCAGGGGTCGATATATATTTTCGTGGCGCTGATATTTATTTATGTCCTGGCAATGCGGCGGCTGGACCGGCGCTTCGGGGCGCAGGAGTCTTTTCGCGACAAAGGGAAGGGAATCTGACATGGCCGAATGGAGTGTGCAGAGCTGGACCTATCTGATCGTTGGTCTATCGTTTACACTTTATGTGGGGATCGCGGTGTGGGCGCGGGTGGCGTCCACGCGGGAGTTTTACGTTGCCGATGCCACGGTGCATCCGGTGCACAACGGGATGGCGACGGCGGCGGACTGGATGAGCGCGGCGTCGTTCCTGTCGATGGCCGGATTGATCAGTTTCATGGGGAGGGACGGCGGGGTCTATCTGATGGGATGGACCGGAGGTTATGTCCTACTGGCACTGTTGCTGGCGCCCTACTTGCGCAAGTTCGGCAAGTTCACCGTGCCCGACTTCGTGGGCGACCGCTATTACTCGCAGACGGCGCGGTTGGTGGCGGTGGTGTGCGCGATTTTCATTTCCTTCACCTATGTGGCCGGTCAGATGCGAGGGGTGGGGATTGTGTTCTCCAAGTTCATGGACGTGGAGATCACCACCGGAGTGCTGGCGGGTTCCTTGATTGTGTTTTTCTACGCGGTGATGGGTGGAATGAAGGGGATCACCTATACCCAGGTGGCGCAGTATTGCGTGCTGATCTTCGCTTATCTGGTGCCGGCAATATTTATTTCCATCATGTTGACCGGCGTGGTCATTCCGCAATGGGGGTTGGGGGCGGAGCTGCGCGAGGAGCCGGGGGTGTATCTTTTGGAGCGACTCAACGGCCTCAACGAGGAGCTGGGTTTTGCCGCTTACACCAGCGGACAGAAGGAGACCGTTGATGTGTTTTTCATCACACTGGCGTTGATGGTGGGGACAGCGGGTCTGCCGCACATTATCATCCGTTTTTATACCGTGCCGTGCATGAAGGCGGCACGGAGTTCGGCGGGGTGGGCGTTGTTGTTCATCGCGTTGCTCTACACCTCGGCACCGGCGGTGGCGGCGTTCGCGCGCACCAATATGTTGCAGACGGTCAGCGGGGTGTCCTGGCAGCAGGCACCGGCATGGCTCAAGACCTGGGAGCATGCCGAACTGGTCGCATGGGTGGATAAAAACGGGGATGGCAAAATCGATTATCATCCCGGACCGGCGTTCAGCGGTCGTCCTGCGTTCCTGCGTGGCTCCGATGGCGAGAGGATGCGGGGCCGGTGGGGTGAGGCGATGGTTGCCAACGAGCCGTCCCCCGGACCCAATGAGTTGTATGTGGACAACGACATCATGGTGCTGGCCAATCCGGAGATCGCGCGGCTGCCGAACTGGGTGGTGGGACTGGTGGCGGCGGGAGCGCTGGCGGCGGCGCTTTCCACCGCGGCGGGATTGTTGTTGGTGATCTCCACAGCGGTGGCCCACGACTTCTTCAAGCGCACGGTCAACCCCGACCTGAGCGAGCGCGGTGAGTTGTTGATCGCGCGGGTCTCCGCAGGGTTCGCGGTGATGATCGCGGCGTATTTCGGAATCAATCCACCGGGATTTGTGGCACAGGTCGTGGCGTTCGCCTTCGGTCTGGCGGCGGCCTCGTTTTTTCCGGTGATCGTGCTGGGAATTTTCTCCAAGCGGGTGACGCGGGAAGGGGCGATCACTGGCATGATTTTGGGCCTGGTCTTCACCGCCTCCTACATCATCTATTTCAAATTCATCGAGCCGGACAACAACACCGCGGAGCACTGGTGGTTTGGAATCAGTCCGGAGGGGATCGGCGGCATCGGCATGTTGGTCAACTTCGCTGCCTGCCTGCTGGTCTCGCGCTTCACCCCGCCGCCGCCGCGCCATGTGGTGGAACTGGTCGAACGGGTGCGGGTCCCCGTGGAAATGGAAGACTAGGTTCTCGCATTTTTCGCTGGTGGGCGGCGGGGGTTTTGGCTAACAAAACTCCATGAAGAAATATCTGGCGGAATTCATCGGTGTATTTTTCCTCGTTTTGATCATCGGCTGTGTGGTTTTGGAGCCTGGCGCGGGAGGGTTCGCGCCGCTGGCGATCGGTGCCACGCTCATGGTGATGATTTTCGCCACCGGCCACATCTCCGGCGGCCACCTCAACCCCGCTGTTACCCTCTCGGTCTTCCTGCGAGGCAAAATGCCCGCCGCCGATGTCCCCGGCTACATGCTGGCCCAGGTGGTCGGTGCCTTGTTGGCTTCCGGTGTGGTCATCTACCTGAAATGTTCCGCCGGAACATGCGCCGAATGCGTGCCGAAGAACATCGCCTACGCCCCGGCGTGGGTGGCCGAGTTTTTGGGAACCTTCGCCCTGACGTTCGTGGTCCTTAATGTCGCCACCGCCAAGGGCACCTCCGGCAATTCGTTCTACGGTCTTGCCATCGGCTTCACCGTGCTGGCCATGGCCTACGCCCTCGGCGGCATCTCCGGTGGCGCTTTCAATCCGGCTGTCGGCATCAGTCTGGTCATCATGGGTCTCGTCCCTGCATCCGCCCTGCTGGTCTATTTCACTGCCTGTCTGGCCGCCGGTGCCGCCTCGGCCTACACCTTCCGCTACCTCACCGGCGAAAAAAACTGAGCGTGCCGCCGCCGCCTCCGCGCTTGGCGGAGGCCGGTTTCACGGTAGGTTGACCGGATGTCAAACCTCGCCGACACCCGCCGGGACTTTCCCATCCTTGACCAACAGGTCCGGGGTAGGCCCTTGGTTTACCTCGACAACGCCGCTTCCACCCAGAAGCCCAGGGTGGTCATCGAGGCCCTCGACCACTACTACCTCCATGATCACAGCAACGTCCACCGCGGGGCCCACGAGCTGAGCAACCGCGCCACTGCCGCCTTCGAGGCCGCCCGCAGGCGCGTGGCCGGCTATCTCAATGCCGCCGCCGCCGATGAAATCGTCTTCACCCGCGGCACCACCGAGTCCATCAACCTTGTCGCCAACGCTTGGGGTCGCAAAAACATCGGGCCCGGCGATGTCATCCTGCTCACCGAGATGGAACACCACAGCAACATGGTGCCGTGGCAGATGGCCGCCGCCGTCACCGGAGCGGAGGTTTGTTACATCCCCGTCCACGAAAACGGCGCGGGATTGAACCTCGAACAGGCCCACAAGCTGCTGGCCTCCGGACGCGTGCGTCTCCTCGCTCTCGCCCACATCTCCAACACCCTCGCCGTTCTCAATCCTGTCAAAGAACTCTGCGCCCTCGCCCACCGCCATGGCGTGGTCACTTTGATCGACGCCGCGCAGAGCGCCGGGCATCTGCGTATCGACGTCCAGGACATCGGCTGCGACTTTCTGGCCTTCTCCGGCCACAAAACCGCCGGACCCACGGGAATTGGAATTCTTTACGGTCGATTGGAACTGCTGGAAGAAATGGACCCCTGGCAGGGCGGAGGGGAGATGATCTCCGTCGTCACCTACGAAAAAGCCACATGGAAAACCCCGCCGCACAAATTTGAGGCCGGCACGCCGGACATCGCCGGGGCCGTCGGCCTCCATGCCGCCCTCGATTACCTTGAGACCGTCGGACTCGATCACATTTTCGCCCACGATCTCGACCTTGGTGCCTATGCCTACCGGCGTATGTCGGAAATTCCCGGCATTCGCATCCTCGGACCCGCCGAAGCACGCGTCGGTATCGTCACCTTCACCCTCGCCGATGCGCACGCCGCCGATATCGTCACTCTTGCCGACCAGGACGGCATTGCCCTGCGCGGCGGCCACCACTGCAACGAACCCCTCATGCACAAACTCGGCTGCAACGCCACCGCCCGCGCCAGCTTCTACCTGTACAACACCCGCGAAGAAATCGACCTTCTGGTGGACAACCTCCAGCGCACCATCGAACTATTTCGCCGTTGAGCGTCATTCGCCGGTCATGGTTGATGCTGAAACCCGGCTTGCGGCGGCCGGGGTGGGGGGCCATGATGTGCGGGCCGCAGCGCGCCTCTTATGAGTACGAATCCATTTTTCGACGCCGTTTCTTTTGATTTCAACGGTTACCGCATGCCCGCGGAGTGGGAGCCGCAGGAGGCGGTGTGGCTGGCATGGCCCAAGAATGAGGAAACCTGGCCGGAGCACATGGCCCAGGCCCGCGCGGCTTACGCGGAGATGATCACGGCGCTGACCCGGCACCAGAAGGTGGTGCTGGTGGTGGAGGGATGCGCTGATGACGATGAAGTGGAGGCGCTGTTGACGCCGTATCCGGTGGACCGATCACGGCTCAAGGTGGTTCATATTCCGTACAACGATTCGTGGATGCGCGATACCGGGCCGATTTTCATCACCAAGCCGGGGGCGGAGCATCCGCTGGTGGCGCACGACTTTATTTTCAATGCGTGGGGGGCGAAGTATGAGCCATACAGCGACGATGATGCGATCCCGCAGCACGCGGCCCGGATGTTCGGCTTTCCGCTGATCCGGCATACCATGGTGCTGGAGGGCGGATCGATCGACGTCAATGGCCAGGGCACGGTCCTGACCACCCGCCAATGCCTGCTCAACAAGAACCGCAATCCCACCCTCACACAGGAACAGATCGAAGCCAATTTGAAGCGGTTTCTCGGGGTGCAACGGGTGCTGTGGCTGGACGAGGGGATCGAGGGCGACGATACCGACGGGCACATCGACGACATCGCCCGCTTTGTCGCACCGAACCGGGTGGTCACCGTCATGGAGAACCACAAGAATGACCCGAATTACGGGCCGTTGAAGACGAATCTGGCCAAGCTCAAAACCTACGGGGACCAGGATGGCAACAAGCTGGAGGTCATTGATCTGCCGATGCCGGACATCCGGGTCGAGGGACCGTTCGGCAGGTCGCCGGCGAGTTACGCCAACTTCCTCATCGCCGATCAATGTGTCCTGGTGCCGGTGTATTCCGCGCCGAACCAGGAGAGCGTGCTGTCGATCTTCCGCGACCTGTTTCCGGGGCGTGAGATTGTGCCGGTGGAGTGCACCGGCCTCGTGGCCGGGTTGGGGTCGATTCACTGCGTGACCCAGCAGCAGCCGGGACTGGCATGAATCGCGTCGAATTGGGCGGGGCTGAAGTGGCCGCGGGAAAAGAGGGTGTAAAGGTTCAGTCGTTTTGGGCTTCAGCGATCAGGCGCAGAAAGTGTTCGGTCGGGTGGGGTGGCTCCGCCGCCGCATCACACGGGGAATGTATGGTCTGCCAGAAACGGCGCAGGGCCTGAATGCCGGTGAGGTTGGCGAGGTCGAGTATGGCGCGAAAGCGGTGGGAGTTGAGAATGGCGGCGGCGAGTGCGGAGTCGGAGGGATGGGGGTTGCTCCAGATGATGCCGGGGTGTTTGCGCAGCAATCCGGCTTTGGCATCCGGGTCAAGCCGGGGCAGGATGGACGGGGTGTGCGGCATTTGCTGCGTGGGTGGCATAGGGACATGGTATCGGATGTCGGTGGCCAGGAAATCGCAGTGATCGAACCCTATTCCGGCAGGGGTTGGTCCTCCATCTGTGCGGCCCAGAGGATGAGGCGTTGGGCGAATTCACGGTTGTCGTCGTGGGAGAGCCGGGTGCCTTCGCCGGCGTTCCAGAAGGTGTTGCGGTCGAAGACGCCGACGACGCGGCCCTTGCCCGGTTCGGCGACGGCGAGGGCCGCGTCCTTGTTGGGACGGAGTTTGCCGTCGGGTCCGCGCAGCATGATTTTCCCGCCAAGCCCGCCTTCCTGCAGGCGTGCCAACATGCGGGCGGGGCCGGAGATGCGGATGGGGCTGACGCCTTCGCCGCGGAAGGCGAGGCTGTTTTCTTTTTGCCGGCGGTTGAGGTAGTGGGGTTCGGTGTAGTCGCGGATACGGTAGTTGCCGCCGCCGTTGTCGGTGAGGAAGAACATGCCGAACTGGGTGGTGAGGTCGTTGTTGGAGTCGCGGCCGAGGGTGTTGCTGATACCGACTTTCTGCCAATGGCCGCCGAAGGCGCTGTCGGACCATGCGATGAGTCCACCACCCGCGTTTACCCAACGACCGAGGGCGGCTGCCTCCTGCCTAGAGAAGCGGCGCTGGTTGGAGCCGAGGATGAGGACTTTGAGCGGGCTGAGGGTTTGCTCGTTGAGGGTGAGATCGACGTCGTAGATTTCGTCGATGCTGAGGCCGAGGGCCTGGACGGCCTCACGGAACTGGGACATGCCGTGGTTGCCGGTATCGTTGAGGCGCATTTGGTGAAAGGGGGGATCATCGCCCGATGGAACTTTCCCATCAGCGCTCACATCGCCATATAGATAGAGGACATCGGGCGCGGTGCGGCCGGGGGCACCGGTAACGAGAAGGGAGAGAAATAACAGGGTGGACAGGGTAAAATGGCGGGATGAACGGGGGGTGGGGCGGGTCATGGGAAGGATTCTGGCAGGGGTGGGGG